>DAOVLV010000353.1 GCA_030631085.1 Planctomycetales bacterium
CCAGCCGAGACGTTGGAAAGCCACCTGATGGTCTTCGCCGCCGAACGCGCCCGCCGTGAAAACAGCGTTGTTGATGTACCGTACGCCGGAATCGTCCGAGCGAAACCTTGTGAAGCCGACAAGAAGTGATAAAATCGAGACGGTCGGCGGGCGTTCCGTCGCGGCGATTGTTGCTCCGGCGACGGTTCCACCTTATTCCAAGCAGGGAATTGTCCATCACATGGGGACAATCTAAAAGGAAAACTCTGTTATGAAACTCAAAGGCGTTTTGACCGCATTGGGTGAAGAAGATTGTATCGAGGCGGTCAGCCCGCACTGGGATGAATCGGAGGCGTGTTACCCCGACGGGTTGCCGCATTTTCTCAGGCCGGAGCGGATTAAAGAAAATCGGAAATGGTGTCTGCTGGCAGAATACATGGAGCCGCCGATACTGGAAACCGCCAATCGCGTCGCAGAGGATGAGAATCTGCTGCACCTTGCCTGGCATTGCTGGCGACTGATGTATCAGTATCCGCAGTTCAAGGCATTCAGCGGCTTTCCAAGGCTGGAAAAAGCCCTCGGAAAGGAGCAGATGGGCATCTACTACCTGCTCATCGACATGGAAATGGCTCCGTTCCTCCGCGACCTGCACGGGCGGATGGGTGTGGACGAAGCCGTTACCCGCAACAACCTCACACAAATCCGCGACATAAACTGGGGCTACCGCAAGAGCAACGAAAACCGCCTCGGCGCAGACCTGTCGTACTGGCTCAAGCACCATACCGACGGCGAACTGTTCCGCATCGGACGGATGCAGTATTTCATAAGTCCGACCCTCGGATACATCGAGGCCTATCGCAACCGCGAAACTCACGAGGTCATCGCCCTGGCCCAGGACGGTATGAAGATGAACGACGAAGGTTTCCTCTGCTTTAAGGGCGAAGAAGCAACTGCCACCTGGACGACCACGCACTCCACGGACTTCCATGCCGGTACTACCACAGGTTACGTCGTCTCGCCAGCCAAGGGTATCGTGCTGAAGAACCGGCCCGTTACGCTGGACCTGAACATCTGGAAGCACGTTCTCGGCAAGGGCAGCCTGATGCTGAGCATGCACATCCCCGCCGGCGGACAGATGGCGCTGAAAAAGTGCATCGAATCAGCCCGCGATGCTTTCAAATTCTTCGAGAAGCATTTCCCGCACAGGCCTGTCGTCGGAATTGACTGCATTTCGTGGATTTTCGGGCCTCAACTGGAAGATATGCTCGAACCGGATTCGAACCTTGTCGAACTGATGAAAGCCGGGTATCTCTATCCCGTCCACTGGGGACGCAAGGACGACGGACTGGGCTTTATCTTCTACAGGAATGACCGGGACTTCGAGAACTATCCGCGCGACAACGAGTTGCAGAATACGGTTCTCGACTGGGTACTTGCCGGCAAGCCCTGGCGGGTCGGCGGATGGTTCATCCTCAAAGAAGACGTCGAGCAAATGGGGAATCAGTTCTACCGCTCGCATTTCCCGCCGAAGGGTGTAAAAATAAAATAATCCGTCTCGCAAATTGTAATTAATAACTTAAACTGACCGAATACGTAACACGGGCGTCTCGCCCGTGCGAAAAAACGGGAAAAAGCCACAGAATTCACGGGCGAGACGCCCGCGTTACGTATTCTTGCAACATTTTGCGAAAACAGAAGTTACGGAATATAATCGGCTAAAATCGGTCAGTTTGAGTAAATAATAAGGAAAACGTTATGAAACTTGAGGATGTTTTATCGGCTTTGGGAGAGGAAGATTGTCTGGAACTTATCAGCCCGCACTGGGACGAGTCGGAGGCCTGTTTTCCCGACGAGTTGCCGGATTTTCTCAATCCGGAGCAGATCGCCGAAAACATGAAATGGGGGCGTTTGGCGGAATACATGGCCCCGCAAATACTGGAAGCGGCCAAGCGCATCGCCGACGACCCGAACCTCCTTCACCTTATCTGGCATTGTTACCGGCTCGAATACCATCACCCGGAATACGGGTACGGGAAGTTCCACGCCTGGCCGGCGCTGGAAAAGTCGCTAGGCCGGGAGTTGCACGGAATCTTTTACCTGCTGATCGGTATGGCGATGGTTCCTATCGTCCGCGCCGTTCACGCCGAGAAGGGCGTGGACGAGAAGATTACACGCGATACTCTTTCGGACGTTCGCGTCTCCAACTGGCGCTATCGCAAGGCCAACGATGGGCGGCTTGGAATAGTGCGGCACGAGCTCGCCTGGTACAAGAATCACGCCTCCGGAAGACTCTTTCGTCTCGGGCGGTTGCAATATTATATCCACGAGTTCCCCGGCCAGGTCGAAATCTACCGTAATCGCCAAACGAACGAGGTACTCGCCCTGGCTGAAGACGGTATGAAAATGACCGACGAAGGCTACATCGTCTTCAGAGACGAAGAAGGCACGGAAACCTGGACGACCACGCACGTCGTGGACACCCAGACTAATACAGCCACCGGTTACGTCGTCTCGCCGAGAGGGATGACGCTGAAGCAGAAAGTTGCGCTGGACCTGGCCAAGTGGGAACACAAGGTTGGAAAGGGGGCTTTCATGCTCAGCATGCACATTCCCGTCGGAGGCCCGATGCCGCTGCGACAGTGCATCGACTCTATGCGGGATGCGTTCGAGTTTTTTGGGAAATTTTTCCCGGACGAACCTGTTGTCGGCATCGACTGCTACTCGTGGATATTCGGCAACCAGTTGGAGGATATTTTCGAGGCGGACTCGAACCTCGTCGAATTTCTGCGTGAAGGATACCTCTATCCGATGCCAAGCCCCCGCGACGAAGGATATTTTTTCATCTTCTACAGGAAGGACGGCGACCTGGAAAACTACCCGCGCGAGACACAGTTTCAGCGGGACATTCTCGACTGGCTCCTCGCCGGCAAGCCATGGCGCGGCAGCGGGTGGTTCGTCCTCAAAGACGACGCCGAACGCTTCGGCAGCCAGTTCTACCGCAAAAACTTCCCGCCGAAGGGGATGAAGTTGTAGGCCCAC
>DAOVLV010000164.1 GCA_030631085.1 Planctomycetales bacterium
ACCTCCGGCGGGTATCGCGAAGTAGCCCCACCGATCGAACTGATCGCCAAGGCAAGGCCGCCGATCCACGACATGCCCATTCCGATAGGATTCAAACTGGACGAGAATCGAAGCCGGAATTTCACAGCCGCCGGCGCTCGGTACGTGGACCATCTTTATAAAGGCAGTGCCGACAAATGGGTGGTCGCCAGGTTCTACAAGCGGCAAATGCCCACTAACCGATGGACGTTCGTTACTGATATTTTCGCACAAGGCGACTTGAGACTGGACTTCGAGAGAGAAACCGAACGCTGCCAGATTATCATCGGCAAAGGCAGCCTGTTCAATCCCACCTACATCAAGGTGCAACTTTGGACAACAGGTCGAATCGTCGTACCGGAAGAAAAGACCGGAGGTAAATCCACCACAAAATGAAGGCTCAACGAAGGCATGAATTACAGGAAAACGTCCTTGCCCACGAACTGGGTCAGATAAAGACTTTTTTCAACCGTTACGGCAACTGGATTACGGGCGTTATCGTCGCAGTGCTGATTGTGCTTCTGGTCGTCTGGCACTACCGAAGCAGAAGCGCCGCGGAACTGCTCGAACAGGCTGCAATGTTTGAAACGCTCAAGCAGGGTATATACGAGCCGGACAAGCAGGCGTCATCGCTGGAGGCAATGGTCGATCTGGCCCAAGACGCCAGGGATCCGCTCATCTCGGCATCGGCGTCCATGTTCGCAGCGGATTTCTGCGTAAGGCAGTACATTGTAGATTTGCGGAACCCCGAAGGAAAACAAGCGGGAGAATATCGCGAAAAAGCAAAGAAACACTACAACCTGGTTATCGAGAAACATTCTGACTGGAAAATTTTCGTTGCCAAGGCCCATCTCGGACTGGGGATACTGGCTGAAAACGCCGCGGACTGGACGACGGCAAAATCCGAGTATGAACTGGTGACGCGTTCGCTGGATGATACTTATCCCGTATGGGTCGAGGCACAACGACGATTGAATAATCTGGAGGTCTGGAAAAAACCCTTCAGGTTCGCCACAACTTTACCGACAACTGTACCGACTACTGCGCCGGCAACGAAACCGGCAGACACCCAGCCGGCGTCAAAACCGGCCTTGACTGACGCGGAAAAATAGATACAGTTTCTCCCGGACAATTTGGCCGGTACGTTTTAGAATTACTTTTCTGGAAAATGTTAACCAAGCATTAGGAGATGAGCACACATGTCAGACTTGCAACCAATTGCAGATGCCCTGATCAAGGGCGACCGTAACACCGTAGTGGAACTGACACAAAAGGCGATCGACGACGGTATTGCACCGGCCGACATCCTCACGAACGGACTTATCGGCGGTATGAACGTCATCGGCGTACGCTTCAAGAACAATGAAGTTTACGTTCCGGAAGTTCTCATCGCCGCCCGTGCGATGCACGGCGGGCTGGATATCCTCAAGCCGCACCTGACGGCAAGCGGGGTCGAACCGGTCGCCGTTATTGTCATAGGAACGGTCAAGGGCGACCTTCACGACATCGGAAAGAACCTGGTGGGTATGATGCTCCAGGGCGGCGGGCTGGAGGTCGTCGATGCGGGAATCGACGTATCCCCGGAAAAATTCGTCGCCGCCGTCAAGGAAAGCGGCGCGCACTTCGTCGCAATGAGCGCACTGCTGACTACGACAATGCCGCAGATGCCCGAAATAATAAAGGCGCTCAAGGAGTCCGGTCTGCCCGTCAAAACGCTGGTCGGCGGCGCACCCGTTACCCAAAGTTATGCCGACGAAATCGGGGCTGACGGATACGCGCCGGATGCAGCCAGCGCCGTCGATAAAGTCCTGGAACTGGCAAAACAATAACGCGGTAAAACGCGATAGATTCATTCGCCAAACGGCAAGTCGGCTTCGGCGTCGGCTTGCCGTTCGGCATTGCAAGCATCGAAGAACTAATGCCCGACAAGACGCACATAAACGCCCCCGGCACCGGGATGCAAGTGGTCGAAACGCCCGAAGAACCGAATCAGGACGGTCTGCGCCGGCTGCGAATCGACATCCGCAGAGCGTTGCCTGACCGTCGGCTCGATAAATACCTCGCAGGGCGCCTCGGCGAAATGTCCCGCACCGCACTCCAACAGTACATCCGCGAAGGCGCCGTTACCGTCAATCAACGGATTGTCAAACCTTCCTACACCATCCAGACCGGCGACGTTATCGAAATGCTCCTTCCAGAACCGGAAGAACTCGTCATCGAACCCGAACCCATTCCGCTCGATATCGTCTATGAAGACGACGACATAATCGCCGTCAATAAACAGCCGGGGCTTATCGTTCATCCTGCCCGGGGTAATCACTCCGGAACACTGCTGAACGCACTGGCATATTACCTCCAGCAACAAGGTCAGGACGCTCCCAGCCTCGACGACCTGCCCCACCGCGACGAGAAATTCCGACCCGGAATAGTCCACCGCCTGGACCGCGACACCACAGGTATAATCCTGCTTGCAAAGACCAAACTGGCGCTCTGGCGGCTTGGAAGACAGTTTGAATTGCGGAGGATACAGAAGGCCTATCGAGCCATCGTTCATGGGCAGATTGATCTGGACGAGGACGTTATCGACGCGCCTATAGGCCCCCATCTGCACCACCGCGAAAGATATGCCGTTTATCAAAACACAGGCGAACAACTGCCGCCGCGGGTCAAATCGGCAGTTACGCGATACCGCGTTCTTCAACGCCTCACCAATGCCGGCGCAATCGCCGGGGGATTCACCTATCTGGAGTTGTACCCGAAAACCGGAAGAACACACCAGTTACGAGTCCATATGAGTTACACGGGACACCCCATCGTCGGAGACAAAACCTACGGCGGCGGACCAATTTATCAAAGCCAACTGGACGGAAAGGCCGATGCCGCCTATGGCCCAATAATCACACGCCAGGCCTTGCACGCCGCTATGATTGAGTTTCAGCATCCGCGAACGCTCAAGACAATGCACCTCGAAGCGCCGCTGCCGGAAGATTTTTTATCAACCCTGCGAGCATTGGGCGGTGAATGAAAGTTCATCGTAGCGTTTGCTTCTTTGACAGTTACCACGCGGGGCTTATAATAGATACGGTTTGGGATTGGCCGGAGTAAAATTATGACGACACTGGCGTGGGCAATAGGGCCTTGGGAGATAACGGCTATTGTCGTGATAGCTGTGCTTCTCTTCGGGCGTCGGCTTCCGGAAGTTGGTAGAAACCTCGGCAAGGCGTTGATAGAGTTCAAAAAAGGTCTGCGTGGAGTAAAGGACGAGGTTGACGAAACAATAGATGAAGCCACCGATACCGCTTCCAAATCGGAGTCGGATGATAAAAATGAGATTACGGGCGATTAGCTCAGTTGGCTAGAGCGCGCGGATCACACCCGCGAGGTCACAGGTTCAAGTCCTGTATCGCCCATTTTGCCATCAAGGCAAGTCAATGGGAGATTTTACGTGTCCTCGCCCCAAAGCAATAAGCGTCTTTTAGCCTTGGAGAAAGTTCTCCAGATCAGCCGGGATATGGTCGCTACGAACGATCTCGACGAACTTCTCGGCCTGATTATCGACCGTTCAATGGAATTGCTCGATTCCGAACGCGCGACGCTGTTCCTGTATGACGCCGACAGCGACGAACTATTCAGCAAAATAGCCGCCCAATCCGGTGAAATCCGCTTCAGCGCGGGTGCAGGTATCGCCGGGGCGGTTGTGCGAAGCAAGCATGTCCTCAACATACCCGACGCCTACGCCGACGAGCGATTCAATCGCGACGTGGACCGTCAAACGGGCTTTCGAACCCGTAACATCCTGGCCGTTCCGTTACTGGACCACTCCGGCGACCTGGTCGGCGTCCTGGAAGTTCTCAACAAACACACCGGCTCCTTCGACGACCACGACATTACCCTGGCCCAAACGCTTGGCGCACAAGCAGGAGTTGTGATTCAACGGGCCAGGCTTCTGGTGCACTACGTCGAAAAACAGCGGATGGAACACGCCCTAGAGATCGCCCGCCAGATTCAGCAGGACCTCTTGCCTAAGGAAAACCCCCGCGCCGAAGGCTTCGATATATCCGGATGGTCAAGCCCCGCCGACGAGACCGGCGGAGACATATACGATTTTCTCGATTTAGGCGAGGGGCGTTGGACATTCATGCTGGCCGACGCGACCGGGCACGGGATAGGTCCTGCCCTGGTAATCGCCGAAGCCCGTGCGATGCTGCGTGCGCTGAGCGGAGCCGAACTTGACACCCCAACCGTCATGGCGATGGTCAACGACCTGCTGACCGCCGATCTGAGCCAGTCGCGATTCGTAACATGCATCTTCGGATTGGTTGACAGCCCGGCTGGGACCGTCCGCTACGTATCGGCTGGTCAGGGACCGATTATTTTCTACGACCGCCAAAGCGACAAATTCGACGAACTGCCCGCAACCGCTCTTCCACTGGGCATTATGGAAGGGACCGAATTCGACGAACAGGTCAAACGCCGGCTGGCAACGGGCGACATGATGATCATCACCACCGACGGTTTCTTCGAAGCCGCCGACGCCGACGGAGACCTTTTCGGGACCGAGCGCATGTGTCAAATCATCCGCCGCTGCCGCGATATGACCGCCGACGAAATCATCCAGAACCTCCGCCGAAAAGTCTTCGAGTTCACAGGCCCAGTCCCCCAAGCCGACGACCTCACCGCAATTATTGTGAAAAAGACCGGATAACCGGAGTACCGGAATACCGAAAAACATCCACCAAGAACCCGGAAAGAATCAGGCATTGGGCATTCGGCATTTGGCATTGGTAGCACTGGGGCAGGAATGTTTTTCCTGTCCACCGACAGGCAGGTCCGTTTAATCCCACGGTTCAGCAAAATGCCGGAATTATGAAGACAATACGTGCAACAACCCTCGACCACCAATGCCAAATGCCGAATGCCCTTTGTAATCCCTGGTCCCTAATCCCTGTCTTTCAGCATTTTTTATGGAAAAAAACGAATATTCCACCACTTCTTTGCCGAAGAAATCGTAACCTTACAATAGGGAACGGGGTATTTTTTCTGGCGGAGGGTGTTTGTATCTTGTTCGGTCGAATCAAACTTGTTGGCGGTGCTGGTGAAGTTGCCCGCTCAATGTGCATATCCGCTATCGCCATCGCTCTGGGCGTCTATGCAATGGTATTGCAGGAAAGCCACGGCGGAATTGTAGTCCTGGCAGCCATTGTCCTGTTGGTATCGGCCGGTGCTATGCTCCAGGTCGGCAGGGGCGTCAGGCAACTCCACCGCAAACACCTCGACACGCATGAATCTGCCCTTCGGGCGGAACGCCACTATTTCAAGGTTCTCCGACGGATAGTTTCCGCCGTTGAAAAC
>DAOVLV010000238.1 GCA_030631085.1 Planctomycetales bacterium
AAAGACCCAGTGAAATATCAGAACGAAGAACATTCGATATAAAGAAACCTCATGCAGATAATAGTGATAGCGGGATTTGTTGTGGCGATGTCGCTGATGGGTCTGTCGGACCCTTGGGTGGCGTTGCCTTGGCCGGCAGTATTGGCCTGCATTGTCGGATACGTCGGGTCGGTATATGCCGCTGCTCGGGTCGGCGCGTCTATTGGTCTGCGACGACTGATGCGGGGTAATGGACAGGGGCGATTACCGGTCAGGCTGATGGCGATAACGCAGGTGTATATGGTCGTCGGCCTGGGCGCGCTGATGCTCGTCGGGTGGGCAAATCTGATTACCCGGATGCTGCCGGCTGGAACGGTTCCGCTGGTCGATAAGGCCCTTGCCGTTGCGCCCTTTATCGCGGCGCTTATGGCGTTCTGGTGGGCGACATATCCGATGAACCGGGCAATGAGGCAGCAGAACATTCGATCAACGGCGATGGCCGGCGATCCGGTCAGGGTGATGTGGACACGCCGGCAATTCCTGATATTCAACATCAGATGCAATTTGCTTCTCGTAGCCGTCCCGGTCGGGATGATTATCCTGGTGCTGGATTTGCTGTTCCTGGCGGAACCTGCGATTGGGACCGACATAGCAGCGTCAGCCGCCCTGTTGGCAATCGGCGGGATTTTTCTATCGGCACCGGCGATTATCGTGCGAATCTGGAAAACCCGCCCGCTACCGGCAGGCCCGCTTCGAAGCCGACTGGAACAGTTGAGCAAGCGGGCTGGCTTCGCATGTCGCAATATCCTCATCTGGGACACCGGATCAGTGATAGTCAATGCCGCTGTGCTTGGCGTGGTGCGTCCCGTACGGTATGTGCTGATGAGCGACGCGATGCTGGAGCATTTCGACGCCGACGACGTCGTAGCCGTTTTCGCCCACGAGGCGGGACACGTCGTGCATCGCCACATTCCATATATGATCATCTTTTCGGTGGCGTTGATATTGCTGATGAGTTGGATAGTCGAATTCTTCGCCGCCCGATTTGACATCGCGATTCCGATTGTCGAACTGCTCGCTGTACTCGTTATGGGCACGTTGTGGCTGTGGCTTTTCGGAATGCTAAGCCGACGATTCGAGCGTCAGGCGGATGTGTTCGCCGCCGCCACTGCCACGGGTGAGATTGGCGCTGAACTGTCGGCTGAAGGTGTCTCGCTCTTCAGCGGCGCTCTGATGAAAGTAGCCCTGATGAACGGTATCAGCCCGTCGCAGCGGAATTTCCGTCACGGCTCAATCACTCATCGGCTGGCGTATCTTGACAGGCTTCACCGCAGCGGTACCGGACGGGCGTCGGTGGACCGAAGTGTCCGGCTAATCAAAATTGCCATTTGGCTCCTTGCGATAATCAGTATCGCTGTAACGATTGTTTCGCAAATATAACATCTGCGAAAAAAGCCTCTTACATCAACAAGTCTTTCTTTTTCATCCCAATTGGTTTTGACCGGTAAAGATATCTTAGACTGTTATTGGTGGGTCGGTTCGTTGTGGGCCGACATTGTGTAAAACAAGGGTCTGGCTCCGGGAACCGTTCTTTTGATTGGCCCGAGGAGGCTGACGTGAGTAACTCGTTTAGTAAAAATTCCGGCTTGGTTCTGGTCGTGGACTGCGACCCTGCCAGATCGTCCCGGATGTGCGAACAACTGACATCGTCCGGCTGGCATACTGTCGGCGTCGTAACGTCCAGCGAAGCGTCGGATGCGATTCGCCGCAACGGAGTGGACGTAATAATCCTGCGCGTCGATTCGGACGAGACGGAAGCATCGAACTTCCTGTCGAGTCTGCGGGTAGAGACCGATGTTCCTTATTTGCCGGTAATCGCCATCACCGACGAACCGGACGAGCAATCCCGCTGCTGCTACCTCAACGCCGGAGCCGACGAGATAGTCGGCGACGACATCTCTCCGTCTGAACTGTGCGCGCGACTCCGTGCACTTGTGCGCGGTAAGGTTCGCCATGACGATCTACGCGCGGCGAAAGAAGCGCTGTCGTCTTCGCTGCACCGCGAGCGGGCGCTGCTGAAGCAACTGCGGCGCGACAACGCGCACCTGCTGACTATGAGCAACACCGATCCGCTGACGCACCTTCAGAATGTCCGTTACTTCGATTCTTTCCTGGAAAACGAGTTCAGGATTACCCGACGGTATAACCGCAATCTGTCGCTGCTGGCGTTCGACCTGGACCACTTCAAGGTCATCAACGATATGTACGGACATCCCAGCGGCGATTACGTCCTGAAGGAATTCGCCGTAATCCTCGAACGTGCCGTTCGTGATTCGGACGTCGTCGCACGCACCGGCGGGGAAGAGTTCACCATCATCCTGCCGAACGCGGGAGCCGACCAGGCACGAAAGTTCGCCCAGAGAATTCGCAAAACCGTCAGCGAGCGGAAATTCATCGTCTTCGACGAAACCATACACGTTACCACTTCGGTCGGTTCGGCCAGTTACCCCGAAAACGCCGAGATTACCGACCCGCACATGCTGGTGTATCTCGCCGACCAGACGCTCCTGCGAGCCAAGCAACTGGGACGGGACCGATTCATGTCGCTGGACGAGATGGACTGGCCTACCCGACAGCAACTACGCCGACAGTTCGAGGCATCCCGCCCCACTGCCAAAGCGAACCCCGCCCTCGCCGGCGACGTGCGACGGTAAGGGAAGCTGGGATTCATAGGAACGCTCTATCCGGCTTTGACCACACTTGACAGCACCTCGCAACTCACGGTTGTCCGGAGATTTTCCAGCTGCCGCAAATTCGCTCCTGCGTCCACACCCGCCGGATTGATGGTGAAAAATAAAAACATTCCATAAAAAGTAATTAATATTGTGCAAACAATTGCCATTTCGGCTAAAGAAAGACTGTCGCTTGGAGAGGCTGCATGCTGGTGCTATAAAATGCAAACGCCCTTAAAGGGATACGGCTATGGCAAAGATGAGTTCACGGGAAAGGTTACTGGCGGCGATCGAAGGCAGACCGGTGGATATGATACCCGTCTCGCCGAGAATATGGCGGTATGCGATGTGGAAGGGCCTCTCCAAGTTGGAACTCGCAGTGAAGTTCGATTTTGATTTGTTTATATTCGGAGAGGGTGGGCTGCTGACGCCGCTTGGTGATACTTACTGCGAAATGGTGAAGACGCTGCTGCCTGATGCGGAAATCAACATCACCACCAGGAGAGAAGGGGAAAAGACCGTGTTAAGCCGAGCGTTCAGAACGCCGGCGGGAACACTCCGGGACAGCATAGTCCAGCCGGACGCCGGCGTCGGGTACGGCATCGCTCCGAATCATGAGTGGCTGGAACCACTTGTTAAAACGTCCGACGACGTCGAACTGCTGCCGTACCTGCTGCCTGAACCCGCCCTCGTTCGGAACAACTTCGATAGTGTCCGCAGGCTTCAAGACCGGACCGGCGATGCCGGTCTGGTTGCCTTTCGCCCCATGATCGGCGTTGATCATCTGGTCGTCGATGCGCTGGGCGTGGCAAACGCGATGATCGCCTCGATCGACAACCCCCTGATGCTTGACAGGATGGTGCAGATCGTTGACGAGTGGCACATGGAGATAATGAAGATTGTTCTGGAGGCCGGCTGGAAGATCATTTTCGATGCGTGGTTCAACTTTTCGCTGAGCGTCGGCTGGTCGCCGGAGTTCTACCGGACCAGGGTTGTGCCGTTGCTCAAAAAGCACGCCGATCTCATTCACAGTTACGGCGCAAAGATGTTCTTCTACGACGACGGCAAGCAGGCCCACAGCATCGGGTACGTTATCGAGAGCGGCGCGGACATTATTCAAACCCTTACTCCGCCGCCCGGAGGCGATCTCGATTTCAATTGGCTTGCTGATAACTATGGCGGGAAAGCGTGTCTCAACGGCGGTATTGATACGGTCAAGATTCGTTTTGGTAAACCTGAAGAGATAGAATCGGACGTCAGGGGCCTGATGGAGATTCTGGGACCAACCGGCAGGTTCATTTTAGGCACATCAGACTCCATCACTGAGGACACACCGGAAGAAAACATGTGGGCACTCTTCAAAACCGCCAGGGAATATGGCAAGGTGATGGCTGACAAACTGTACCGATAAAAGATCAACCGGAGACTGTCGCGGACGGGATTGTCCCTGCTCATGGATACATCATTTTCCGAGGAGTGCGGGTGTGAAACGATCAGGCGAATATCCCCTGGAAGGCAAATGGCAGCAGGTCCGCCGCGAAATCGAGACAAGCCCGAAACCCGATCCGACCGGCATCGACAGGACATTCTATCTCGACC
>DAOVLV010000176.1 GCA_030631085.1 Planctomycetales bacterium
CGGCGTATCGAGAAAAAAGGACGAATGTCCTGGCTGGATAAAATGGCTGTTTTCAGGATGTTCAAGCGACATTTTCGCCCCGAAGCCGCTCCGCCGGGGCTTGACGTGAAAAAATTCGTCCGAAGCCTCCAAGGCCTGGTCGATAAGAACATCGGACGAGGCGAAGGCGAGAAGCATACTTACAAGACGCTGCTTTGTGCCGGGATGCACTTCCAGGACCGTTACAATTACGACGTGCAACGTCTCAAGCGGTGTGTCATACTGTACTCTACGCTGGAAGGGATTTTTCCGTTCTGTGCGTATAATTGCGGACCCGAGTACCGCGCGTTCGTCGAAAAGAAACATTCAAAGTCGGATGAGAACATCTGAAATGGAGAATCTTATGATGAAGAAAATTGCAATTATGCTCCTGGTTGCGGGATTGGTTTCGGCGGCTGGTTGTCAGAGTAAGCCCGACGAGATTCTCTGGCGTGCCCAGGCCGATGACGGTCTTGTCGTTACCGCCGGCGTTCCTCAGCGAAATTACATTCGGGGCGGTACGGTGGCGGTGTCGGTGGCTGTACGCAACGTATCCGGAGACGACATTGCTATCGGCGCCGACAGCGGTGCGCTGGTCTATGCGACACTGTGGCGCAAAACCACGATCGGATGGGAACAGGTCAAGCGCTATCCCCAGTCGGCTGTGATGGTCGCAGCGCCGTGGAAACTCGCTGGGCGGAAAACCTACAAATGCACGCTGAACCTTCCGGTCGAACCGGACTGGCCTACCGGCGAACCGCTCAAACTGACCGTCGAACTGAACGGACGCAACGATCTCGCCCCCGGCGGGCTGATCCAGGTCTTCGCCACACGGGCCGATTACGATGAGGCGCTGAAGGACTAGCGGCTCCGCATGGACCGGCCCTCGCCTACACCGAAACCGGCGGAGATGAATTACCATCATCCGCTGGAAGATTACCTTGGCACTTGGCCATTCCGCAGGTTGCTGCGATGGCTCTCCAGGGAAGGTAAAAACGGGACCGCGCTCGAACGGATTATCTCCACTTATCGCGACCCCAAAGCCTCGTTCATCCAGCGCCTGAAATACTGGCCTATACATCTGTTTATCGACCGGATGCGCGGGAGCGTCCCGGCCGAGGTCTTCCGCGAGCGCCTCGCCTCTCACGCTCCGACCGTTCGCGGGCTGGTGATCGTCGCTCGCAGCGTAGCCGAGTTCGGACTGACGACCCCGCAGAAATTCTCCGCCCCGCTGTTCGCCGTCTGGAACCTCACCAACCGCTGCAACCTCCGGTGTCAACACTGCTACCAGAGCAGCGACAAGAACGCATTGGCCGATGAACTGACACTGGATGAGAAACTCGCCGTCGTGGACCAGATGGGTTCAGCCCACATGCCGATGCTGGCGCTTTCCGGCGGGGAACCGACAATAAGCCCCGACCTGATACCGGTCATTAAGCGGGCGAAGCAGTACAAAATGCACACGACCATCGCCACCAACGGCACGATGATAACGAAAAAATTCGCCGGCGAACTTCGCGACGCAGGTCTGCGATACGTCGAAATCTCGCTGGACTCGACAGACCCTGCCCGCCACGACGCTTTTCGCGGCGTTCCGGGAATGTGGGAAAAGGCAGTCCGCGGCGCGAAAATCGTCGTTGCCACCGAAGGCCTGCGCCTGGGAATAGCCATGTGCGTCCATCGCGGAAACTACGCGGAAGTCCGCGACATGATAGAGTTTGCAATTTCCATCGGAGCCGGGTGTTTCGCGCACTTCAACTTCATCCCAGTCGGACGCGGGAGCAAAATGGTCTCCGGCGACATAACGCCGACCCAGCGGGAGGACTTGCTCGCTCTGCTGAACGAGTACATGCAGTCCGGTCAAATCGGGGTGATTTCAACGGCTCCGCAATTGGGTAGAGTCTGCCTGATGGGCGCTCCGATAGATTCGGGAAAGACGGCATGTTCGCACGCCGGTAGCGGCAGCGGGACCAAAGCGCGAGTCGTCGCGAAATACCTCGGCGGATGCGGAGCCGGCCGCACCTATATCTGCATCGAACCGAACGGCGACGTTACGCCATGCGTCTATATGCCCCATCGCGTCATGGGCAACCTTCGGGACGCCAACGTCGTCAAGATATTCCGCAATGGATACTACGACCTTCTCAACGACCGCTCCGACCGCATCCATCATTGCCGGATATGCGACTTCGCCGATTATTGCGGGGGATGCAGAGCGCGGTCGGACGCATACTTCGGGCGGCTCGACGCCGGTGATCCGGGATGTGTCCTCAATCAGGAATACTGGGACGAACTTGTCGCATCGGGCGTAGTCAGCCAAGGAACCTCCGACGATCCCGCGGACCTCAAACTGACCCCCACACGCCACGGATTGACGTAGGCAAATATCGCGACGATGTTTTTATTGTCTAAACGTCTAATCCAATATACAATCAATTTGATAGATGATTATCTGTTCCAGTTCGCGTGAAGGAACTGTCGATATGGTCCAAGGATAGATGATAGATTCAGGAGTGTGCTCTATGAGTCAGAAATACGAACTCCTTGGCAAAGGTCTGTATAATCCATCTGAGGCTGCGCGCCTTGTTGGTTTAACTCCCTCTCGTGTTCGAAGATGGATACAGGGGTACCAGTTTGATTATCCAACGATGCACGGGCGTCGCAAGGGCGCGTCGGTTCCTCTGATATGTTCCGATATTCCAACCATCCATCACCGCCGAGCGGTATCGTTTACTGAACTTATTGAAATCCTTATGGTAAGCGCTTTTCTCAAACGTGGGGTAAGTATGCGTACGATCCGAAAGGCTGCTCGACTTGCAGCGAAAAAACTCGACAGTCCGCACCCCTTTGCCTTCAAGAAATTCAGAACGGACGGAAGACATATCTTCCTTGAACTCCTCCGGGAGTCGGATGAGTACAAAGAGCTCCTTGAGCTTTCGAGTGGACAGTATGCCCTTCCCGAAATATTGATCCAATACCTCGAACAAGTCGAATTTGACGACGTGACTCTCTTGGCAAGTCAATGGTGGCCTCTCGGTAAAAAGCAACCAATCGTTATTGACCCTTCGGTTGCTTTCGGTGCGCCCACAATCGCTGGTACACGTTTACGTGTTTCAACAGTGCTTGATGCGCTCCGCACAGGTGAAAGCAAGAAGGCAATCTCTGACTGGTATGAGATACCTCCACGGGATGTAATGGCCGCGATCGAATTCGGAAAGAAAAGGCTCGTGGCATGAAATTTGTGTTTGACGAATGCGTCTCGTTCAGAATTGCAAACGCTTTAAAAGAACTCGGCAAAGACACCGAGCCATATTTCAAGCATTGGCACCGCGGAGCAGAAGATACGGATTGGATACCTCTTGCCTGTTCACGCGGCTGGTGCATTGTAACATCAGACACGCTTAGGCGACCCCACGAACGAGCAGCGCTTCGCGTCCACGGAGCCCGGATAATAGTGCTGGGCACACGGAACCTGAGCTTCTGGGAGCAGATCAAACTCATCATAAATCGATGGGAAGATATTGAGCACACCGCGACCAAGAAAAGACCACCCTTTATTTACAGGTTCACGAAACGGAGTAGAAAGCCTCAGCAATTGAAGATATGACCTCATTCTTCCTCATTTCTATGCGCTGGGTTTACCAGACGGCACTTGCAGGAAGGTATTGTACAGCGCCTCAATCTTTTCAACCATGACTCTATGGTCGAATTTTTCTTCTGCACGGCGTCTTCCCTCTTCGCCGAGATGGGTTCGGGTTTGTGGTGCTGCAGCGAGTGTTTCGATAGCGGTTTTCAGTCCTGCGATATCGCCCGGCTCCAGCAGTACGCCCGTGTCGAAATCAACCACTTCGCGCGCTCCGTCGATGTCGAAACTGATTACCGGCTTTCCCGCCAACATCGCCTGGGGAAGCGCCCTTGCCAGGCCTTCGCGGAGTGAGCAGTGGACGACAATATCGGCAGCGTGCATGACGACCGGCATCTGTTCGGGCGGTAGAAGTCCCGTCAGGTGCACTCGCCCGGTCAGGCTTGCGGACGCTCGTATCGCCCGCTCGATAGCGCGGCGTTTGTGTCCGTCGCCGACGAAGCAGAGGTGTATCCGTCGGTCGCCGATTCGTTCAGCCGCTGCCAGTATGAACTCATGCCCCTTCAATTCGGCCAGGCGTGAGACCTGCGTAACCAGCACGTCGTCGTCTGTCAGGCCAAGTGAACGGCGGAACTCGTCGGTATTGTCGGGGCGGTTGAGAAAGGCTGAAACCTCCATGCCGCTGTAGATTGTGGTGTATTGTTCGGGTTGACCTACTCCGGCGGCGAGCGCCTGGTCGGTCATGGCATTAGCCACGGAGATAATCGCATCGGTCCGTCTGGCCGCTCGCTTTTCCAGTGCGATGTAAAGGCGGTTCGCAAACCGATTGCCGTAAGGATGGAAGGCCAGGCCGTGGATTGTATGAACAATTTTCGGTAATGCGGAATCCTTTCGCAGTTTCGTCGCTGCTCGTCGTGTGAGGATACCGGCTTTGGATGAATGTGTATGGATTACATCTGGTTTCAAATCGTCCAGTCGCCGAAGCAATGCGCGATATGCGGTTGCATCAAGAAGCGGATTGATTGCTCGTCGGAGGGAGTTGAGGACGATAACTTTGTAATTTCCCGCTTGCGCGCGGGTAAGCAGTTCGCCTTCGGGTCCGATCGCCGGGCCTGTAATCAGCGTTACCTCATGCCCGCGAGCGGACAGACCTTCGCAGGTAAGCAGAGTGTTCTCCTGCGCGCCGCCAAGGATTAATCGAGTTATGACGTGAACGATTTTCATTGGTTCGTGATTGGTAGCTAGTAATTCGTAATTGGTACTTAGTAAAAAAACGACGCTCCGTTACCAATTACGAATTACGAATTACCAACTACTACGTCTGTTCCCTCAACTCACCGTTCGGTTCGAGTTCGTCGTTTTCGTTGCGTGCGAGTAGTTGGATTTTCTTTTCTGCGGCGTCGAGTATTGTCCGGCATTGCTTGATGAGTTTTACGCCCTTTTCGTATTCGGCGATGGACTCGGCAAGTCCGATTTGTCCGGATTCTATCTGCTCAACGATCCCTTCGAGTTTTTCCATCGCCTGCTCGAATGTCGGTTTTTCCTTTGCCATTATTATTGCTCCAATTGTTCAAAG
>DAOVLV010000161.1 GCA_030631085.1 Planctomycetales bacterium
GAAACCCGGATCAAAGAACAAAGCCGACGGAGTGTAGTTTTTGAAGCATTCTGTAGTAGTCTGCCAGATACGATGGTCCCTCCGCCAGAGACGACTGTCGGCTCCGGTAGAGGGCTGCGTATCTACGGTGGATGACCATATAATCCGAAATAAGTCCTCTTGATGATCGTAAAAACATTCCGGCGCCCATGAGTTTCGTGCTCCTTCCACATTGATCATCACGGGTAACGCCTCCTGCTCGGACCAATCCAAAAGATCAGCAGAAGTCGCATGAACAATGTATCTGCTCGCCCCTCCGTCAGATGCAAACAGATGGTAAAGCCCTTTCCTGTCCTGCATTATAAAGGGGTCGCGCAAAGTACAGGTGTTAACAGTGCCGGCCAATACGGGCTTGTTGTCATTGAGCGCCTTCCAGTCTAAACCATCTTCGCTGATCGCCAGATGGAGCGCTTCTGCTTCTGTACGAAAATACGCAAATACAAACATCTTGAATTCCTTAATTTTCGGGGTCGGCGTTACTTATAATATTACAGCGCGACTTAGCAAGCAATCATTGGGAATAAAAGCAATCAGCCATCAGCGAAGTACAAAATGATGCTGTCGGTTGCTGACCGCTGATAGCTGACAGCTGATTGCCAGGCGTCTTGCTATAATGTACGATTGAATAAGTGCTTACGGATTCCGCACGGCGATAACTTGCGCTGTGGTATTAATTTGTGAGTTCCATGTTTGTTTGGATATAAGGATATAAGGGGGCAGATACCGTAATTGCCCCTTTCATCTGTGCACCACCCGATTTAAGATATCTGTCCCTCTATTCCGAAAGTCGCTTTGCTGTTTTTCAATCCGCAATCTGCAATCCGAAATCCGCAATGGGCTTATCGGCTTCGGAACTGCTTTCGGTAGGCTCCGGGCGACGTGCCGGTGAATTTTCTGAAGGCCTTGCCCACACGTGTGCCACTGTCGAATCCGCATTCGAAGGCGATGGCTTCGAGCGTTATGTCAGTCTTCGCCAGGAGCGTCTTGACCCTTTCGATCTGCACCCGCCGGATCTCCGCGAACGGGCTTCGTCCCAGTGCCGACTTGAACCGTCGCTCCAGAGGCCGACGCGACAACGATAACTCATCCATGACGTTCTCGACGCGAATACCTTCGCATGCGTGCTCGCTGATGAACTGCACTGCCCGGGTAACGTAGCGGTCGTCAACAGCTATTACGTCGGTGCTCTGTCGCGTTACCACCTCCAACGGCGGCAGCAGGATGGGGCGATTCGGAACCTTTTGTCCGCGAAGCATGGCGTCCAGCAGTTCGGCCGCTTCGTAACCGATCTGCTCTGCCGGCACGCGGATGCTGGAAAGGTGAGGCCAGGTCATGCTGCAGAACATATCGTCGTCACCTGCGCCAAGAATGGCGACTTCCTCGGGAACACGAATCTCGTTACCCCAGCATACGCCGCAGACCAATACCCCCATTGAATCGTCGGTGCAGAACACCGCCAGAGGCTTGGGAAGGCTCATCAGCCAGCGGCGAGTACGATCTATGGTGTCGCCGATTGCGGGTAATGCCGGTTTGTCGCACGACGGATATTTTTTTTTACAATCGAACACGTCGCAGGTCAGTTTTCGTTTCCGCAGCGCCTCAACAAAGGCCTCGCCGCGATACGGTGAGTGAAAAGTGTTATACTGGGAATAAAAGGTTCCATGTGGGACGATCATCCCGAAATTGCGAAAACCGCGCTCGATAAAATAGTCGGTAGCCATTTCGCCCAGTGCCTTCGGATTGACGTCCACGTACGGCAAACCGGAAAACTCGTCGTCCGGCGACCACGCGCCGACGCCGACCGCCGCCAGCCCGTAGCGACGGGCGATGGCCATGTAATCACGTGGACGCCGCATTGAAATTATCCCTACCGGACGCATCCATTTACTGTCTTTGTAGGACTGTAAATTGACGAACAACCACGGCAGGTGCGGGCGGGCGTAATGGAAGATTCCGCGACGTACCTGCTGACCGAACTGATAATCCCAGGGAACGTCCAGCAGGATCACTTTGATATTCTTCATCGGTAAGTCTCCTTCGGAGGCGCTCGGACACACAAATTCACATCGCCGCATAACGCCGTAACACTAGCCGCAAACCGACCTTGACACAAACAAAAAACCGAATATAATATGGGAGTGAGGTAAGCAGTGAGGTGGGCAGTATTGTTCAAAGAAAAGTCCTGTCGTAAAGAAGAGAGGTTGATTCGTTTCGGATTTTTGACTGACGATTTTTGATTCGGCGGATGGTTCGCCGAATCTACCTCTTGTCCCTTAGGGACGAGGCAGGGAGGCATTTCGAGGAACTTTTGAGTAAGGGAGAGCAACGATGAGGAATGTAACGATTTTATTGGCAGTGATGGCGGTGATTGCTCTGGCCGGGTCGGCCTTTGGGGCGAACCGGTACTGGGGCGCCGAAACCGCCACCTGGCACGATAGCACCGGCAATTGGCTTGATGCTCCAGCCGGCAGCACCGCCAATGAACCGACCGCTCTCGACGCCGTCTATATAAACAACGGCGGGAACGCCCAGATTACCGGTACGGCAAACGCCCTCGGCACAATGCTGGGCGAGGCCGGCGGCGACAGCGGCACCATCACGCAGACCTCCGGAACATTCACAGAGGCCGGCGTCACAAACTCCTACATCGGCAAGGCCGGTACCGGGACCTACAACCAGGAGGGCGGAACCGCCACCTGGGGATCGACGTGGATGTACATCGGAAACGGCGGCACCGGGACGTACAACCTGAGCGGCGCCGGCAGCATATGCAACGTCAACGGCGGGCTGCTCATGGGCTACAACTACGGCACGGCCGCATTCAACCAGGACGGCGGAACCGCCAACATCGGCAAATTGCGGATCGGCTATTCCTACGGCTCCGCGACGTACACGATCACGGCCGGCAAACTCGATGCCGGCAAACAAAACAACGATGGCATCGTCGTAGGCCATCAGTACAGCCGCGACTTCCACATGAACACATTGAGCATGGGAGGCGGCACCGTGGAGGTTACAAACCTCGTCGTCGCCAACACGTACTACTCCTCGAACCCCCTGGCATACTCTTCCCGCGGCAAGGTGGAGATAACCAACGCCGCTGCGGTCATCGAGGTCAAGGAAAAACTGCACTTGAAGGGAATCTTTGCCGAGTTCACCGCCGTTGAGGGCAGCACAATCCACATGACAGACGCGATAGTGTCTGGTAATTGCCCCAACTGGGCTTTCTGTCACTGGGCCGCGGACTTCGACATCGGGGCTGATGACGGAACCACCGATTACTCGCCCGACCCAGCCAAGATGGCCGGGCTGAACAACCTGACGCTCATCTTCGAGGGCGGCCTGGTCTTTGACGAGGATACCGCCACGCTGGAAGTGGCCGGGGACAAGAGCATAGGCGCTGCGGCGGGCGGGACCGACTACCTCGGCCTGTTCGAGAACTATGCCCTGAACATGCTGCAGGTAGGCGGAGCCGACAATGCCGAGGTCTATCTGGTGGACAACAGGGATAATGGTTACGCCAACGAGGCGCTGTACGTCAGGAACCTTATCATCAACACAGGTTCGACGCTCGACCTGAACGGCCAGACGCTTTACTACCTGAACGGGACATTCAACGGCAGCGTTGCCGACACCGCAGGCGGTGGAGCGCTGATCCAGATTCCCGAACCGGCGACGGTGGTGCTTCTGGGTATCGGCGGAATCGGAGTTCTCATCCGTCGTAAACGTCGTTAATCACAATTGACAATTGGAAATTGATTTGTTCCAGCAGCCCACGGAATGTTTCTCCTTCTCCGTGGGCTGTGGGTTTTTTTATCAACAGTGCGGTCTCATTTCAGTAAGCGGGGCGCCGTGGCCGCGGTGTTCGCGACCACGCTAAAGCCGGCCCGATGCAAACGTGGCCGCAAACACCGCAACCACGACACCCGCCCTATTTTTTCGAAGTCGGTTGGGTTGACGGTTTCTTGTAGTGCGGGGTGCGGGGTTTTTCTTCCGGCAGGGGGGTCTTTTGGCGCGGGTCGGCGTAGAGGTTCACGTTGTCGAAGAAGTATTCCCCCGGCGGCCAATAGGCGTAAATATCAATTCTCAGCCATTGGATGTTTTTCGGCAGCCCGCCGCGAGGGGGGAATGGGGCGGCATAGTGCTGCCAGGTGTTCTGCTCGTTCCGGCAAGCCAGGTACCAGCGATAAACCTCGCGCCGGTGGCGTTCGGGATGTTTCTTCGCATCCTCGGCGATGAGTTGCTTTTGCTTTTCACGCGGCAGGGCGACGAACTGATCCGGCGTCAGACCCAGTTTGGCCAAGGCCGACTCGCTCAACCCGTCAGCGACGGCTGAAAAGTCGGCGAAACCCTTGATGAATATCTTGGGAAAAAATATCCCGCCGGTCTGCCCCTTCATGTCGGTCACTAACCAATATCGCCGGCCCGGCGAGGCCTTTATCCACTCGCTGCGATAATGAACGCCCTCCAGACCCGCGACTGTACCGTATTTGTTCGCGATAGTTCCGATCTTCGGCGGCTTTTTCGGGTCGGCCTTTCCCAGCATCAGGTCGCGCCGGTATTTCAGCCAGGCGTCGCGCTCCACGTCAGTAAAGATTCGCAGCACCTTGCCGCGCCGGCCCTTTCGCGGGTCGGCGACGAGGAAGGTCGTTACGTTATCAGGCCCCATCTTCCAACCGGTCTTACCGGACTCGAAATCGCCGTTGATATTCAACGGCTTGGCGAATTTCTTCGGCTCGGTTTCGTCGCCGCAAGCGGGCGGTTTCCATTCGGGTTTTCCGCGAATGGCTTCGACTATCTGCCGAGCGACCACGCCTCGGGCGCGCTCGGTGTGGTCGGAGAATGCCTTCGTCCAGGCTATGGGCATTTTACCGGAGATATCGACGCAGCGGATTTCCGCACGGACGGCCAAGCCCATCTTCTGAACGCTGCCGAAGATTGCAATATGTGCGGCGAAATTATCTTTCAGCAGTGCGACGATTTCCTTATCGGCGGTCTTTAGCGAGATTCCCCCAGCCGGGGTCATCTCGTCGGTGGTGAAGCGGTCGATAACTTTATATTCGTCATGCCGGCGCAGACGCAGACGGACCGAGTCAGCCAATTGCTTGCCATATTTAGCCTTTTCCTTACAGGCAAAGTCAAATACGACAACGTGCCTCACCTGCCTGGCCGGTCGGCTGGTCGGCAGTGGTTTTTTCGCCTCGCCGGCCGCCAGTGCCAGCGCCATCAACAAGGTTGTCGTTATCATTACCATTCTCCCGAAACCATATTATCATAAACTCCCAATCGATGCAGGTCTTGCAAAACAGTAATGAAATCACACCGGTTGTTTCGGAGTTTTTTTACA
>DAOVLV010000142.1 GCA_030631085.1 Planctomycetales bacterium
CATCGTTATCGTGGCTGCCTGCGGCGAACGGGCAGGCGAAGTCGTCGAGACGATCCGCGAATTCCCCGAACTCATCGACCCGCGAACCGGAAAAACGCTGATGGAGCGGACAATTATCATCTGCAACACATCGGCAATGCCCGTCGCCGCACGCGAAGCGTCGGTATATACTGCCGTTACACTGGCTGAATACTATCGCCAGATGGGCCTGCACGTGCTGCTGCTTGCCGATTCGACAAGCCGATGGGCACAGGCGATGCGCGAGGTTTCCGGTCGGCTTGAGGAAATCCCCGGCGAGGAGGCCTTCCCCGCCTACCTCGAAAGCCGCATCGCCGGTTTTTACGAACGGGCCGGTTACGTCCGCCTGAACGACGGGCGGTACGGGTCGGTAACAATCGGCGGAACGGTCAGCCCAGCCGGTGGAAACTTCGAAGAACCCGTTACTCAGGGCACGCTCAAGGTCGTCGGAGCCTTCGAAGGCCTCAGCCGTGCCCGTAGCGACGCGCGAAAATACCCGTCTATCGACCCGCTGGAATCCTGGAGCAAGTACGTCGGGATACTCGATCCCGACGAAGTGAACGAGGTAAGAGAAATTCTCCAAAGAGGCAATGAAGTGCACCAGATGATGACCGTCGTCGGCGAAGAGGGAACCTCCGTCGGAGACTTCACCATCTATCTCAAAAGCGATTTCTTCGACAACGTGTATCTCCAGCAGAACGCCTTCGACGAGGTTGACGGAGCCACCGACGCCGAACGACAGAAATTCGTCTTCGCAAAGTGCCTGGAAGTATTGAGGCTGGACTTCGGATTCGCCGACAGGGAGCGGGCGCGCGATGTAATCGTCCACGTAGCCAACCTGTTCAGAAACTTCAACTACGCAGCGACGGATTCAGACGATTACAAAAAACTCCTCGCCGACATCGACGAAACCATCGCGACAAAAGGCGGCGCGGCAAAGGAAGAACCGGAAATGGCTAACGCATGATAGGAATTGCCGATTGTCAATTGCCAATTGCCAATTGAAAAAAAGAAATTCGTGAAATTAGTGGTAATTTGTGAAATTCGTGGATTGATTTGGAGTCTTTAGATATGCAGAAATACTATAACGAGATAACATCAATCGCCGGTAGTGTCGTGAAGGTAACGGCTTCGGGCGTCGCCTACGACGAACTGGCGACCATTACCACCAGACGGGGCACGTCGCTCGCCCAGGTTATCCGGCTTGAGGGCGACCAGGTCTCTCTCCAGGTCTTCGCCGGTACGCAGGGCGTCTCGACGGGTGACCGCATCCGCTTCTTCGGAAGGCCTATGCAAGTCCCCTTCTCGCCGAATCTCATGGGGCGGATATTCAACGGAGCCGGAAAACCCCGCGACGGTAAACCGGAACTGACCGACGATCCGATCGACATTGGAACACCGGCAATCAATCCGACGAAGCGGCAACTGCCATGTAACATGGTCCGCACCGGAATACCCATGATCGACATCTTCAACTCGCTGGTCGAGTCGCAGAAACTACCGATCTTTTCCGTGGCCGGTGAGCCGTACAACGAACTGCTCGCTCGCATTGGTCTCCAGGCCCAAGCCGACGTCATCATCCTCGGCGGGATGGGACTTCGACACGACGATTACCTTATCTTCCGCAACGCCTTCGAAGCCGGCGGCGTTACCAGCAGAACGATCATGTTCGTCCACACTGCCGCCGATCCGGTCGTCGAATGCCTGATGGTTCCCGACCTTTGCACAGCCGTCGGCGAAAGTTTCGCGCTCCAGGGCAAAAAAGTCCTCGTCCTGCTGACCGATATGACCGCCTTCGCCGACGCGATGAAGGAAGTCGCTATCATCATGGAGCAAATCCCCTCCAATCGAGGCTACCCCGGCGACCTCTACAGCCAATTGGCTCGCCGATACGAAAAGGCAGTCGATCTGGACGGAGCCGGTTCCATGACGATACTT
The DNA here is from genome assembly GCA_030631085.1 of Planctomycetales bacterium. Taxonomy (GTDB): domain Bacteria; phylum Planctomycetota; class Phycisphaerae; order SM23-33; family SM23-33; genus JAUWNJ01. The sequence goes on from DAOVLV010000142.1 coordinate 1,957, forward strand.
GCCGTTACGACAATGCCCGGCGACGACGTTACGCACCCCGTACCCGACAACACCGGATACATCACCGAAGGACAGTTCTACCTCCGAGGCGGACATATCGAGCCGTTCGGAAGCCTCTCTCGGCTGAAGCAGCAGGTCAACGGCGATACGCGAGACGACCACCGCGCCATTATGAACGCCTGCATCCAACTCTACGCCGGCGCGCGGGAGAGCAGAGAAAAGAAGGCTATGGGGTTCGAAAGTTCCGAGTGGGACGAAAAACTACTCAAATACAGCGACCTGTTCGAGAGCAGAATCATGTCGCTGTCGGTAAATATCCCGCTGGAAGAAGCACTGGACGAATGTTGGAAAATGCTGTCCGACTGCTTCGACCCCGAAGAGACCGGAATCAGGCGAAGCATTATTGAAAAACACTGGCCTCGGGAAATATCCGAAGCAGAAGCAGCGTGACGATTGCGGATTGCGGATTGCGGATTGAAAAAAGGATATCGTGTTGACGCCTGAAGAAATGAAACAGCGCACGAAGAAGTTTGCCTTGCGTGTTATTCGATTGGTCTTACTGATGCCGCTTCTGTACGCACTCATTGGTTGTGGTACCGAAATGAAAGTGGAAAACCGCGTTGACGTCATGCCGGTCTGGTCGGGACACCCGGTGGGTTTTAATCTTCTGACCCACGGCAAGCGCCAGTTCGTCGGATTCTACGACGCCGAGCGCCGCATGACGGTCGCGGCCAGAACTCTCGATTCCGATAAATGGCAGTTTGTCCGCTTGCCGGAGCGCGTCGGATGGGACAGCCACAACGGCATAAAAGTTTTGTACATCGACGACGACGGTTATATCCACCTCATGGGCAACATGCACGCCAGCCCGCTTGTGTACTTCCGCACGGACAAGCCTTACGACATCACTACCTTCCGGCGAATCGACAAAATGATCGGGCGAAACGAGAAGCGCGTTACATACACGCGGTTCTTCCGAGGCCCAGCGAACGAACTGATCCTGACCTACCGCGACGGAGGCAGCGGCAGGGGCAACCAGTTATATAACGTCTATGACCACAAGACGAAGACCTGGCGCCGACTGCTGGATACCCCTCTGACCGATGGGCAAGGAAAGATGAACGCCTACCTGAACGGTCCGACTCGAGGCCCGGACGGATACTTCCACCTCTGCTGGGTCTGGCGGGACACGCCCGATTGCGCGACGAATCACGACCCGTCCTACGCCAGGAGCAAAGACCTTGTCCACTGGGAAACGGCCGACGGGAAGAAAATAAAACTGCCGATGACAATCAACACGCCCGGCCTGATAATCGACCCGGTGCCCGTCAAGGGCGGAATCATCAACGGCTGTGTAGGGATAGGTTTCGACTCGAAAAAACGCGTGATCATCAGTTATCACAAGTTCGACCCGGCCGGTAAAACGCAGGTGTACAACGCCCGCCTGGAAAAGGGGAAATGGAAGATATACCAAACCAGCAACTGGAACTATCGCTGGTATTTCAGCGGCGGCGGGTCCATTCGCTTTGAAATCAGAATTGGCAACGTTCGCGTTGCCCCCGACGGCAAACTTGTCCAATCGTACAAACACGTCAAACACGGCACGGGGGGTTGGGTACTGGACGAGGAAACATTGAGGCCCGTCGGGAAAGTTTTACCGCCTCGCGGCCCGACACTTCCTAATGAATTGAACAAGGTCGAATCGAACTTCCCGGGCATGCATGTGAACTGGCGGAAAAGCAGCGGTTCCGGTGGCGAAACAGGCGTGCAGTACTGGCTGCGGTGGGAAACATTGGAGCAAAACCGCGACCAGCCACGAAAACCGCCGCTTCCAAAACCCTCAATGCTGCGGGTCTATAAACTGAAAATACCTCACATAGACCAGAAAAAGAAAGACATCAAATAGTTTACGAAGTTTGCGACTTGAAAAATGGCTAGAAAAATACGACTAACTCGACCCGAACTGAAGCGGCAGCGCGATGCGCTGGAGCGGTTCGATCGCTACCTGCCCATGCTGAAACTCAAGCAGCAGCAGTTGCAGTTGACGATTCGGGAAGTCTGGCGACTCCGGCAATCAGCCCATGCCGAAGCGAACATGGTCCGCGAGCGGATCGACCGCTATCGTCCCGTGATGAGCGACACTGCCGGGATTAACGTACAGCAACTGGCCAAACCAACCGCAGTCAACACTTCCGATGAAAACGTCGCCGGAGTGCGAATACCGACATTCGAGTCCCTCTCGTTCCCAATGGCCGACTACAGCCTGTTCGCCACGCCGCCGTGGGTGGACAAGGCACTGGCCGATAAACGCGAACTCAACGAGAAACAGGCTCGCGCCGACATCCTCGAACGGCGGTACAACCTCTTGAACCTGGCTCTGACCAAAGTCGTTCAGCGGGTCAACCTCTTCGATAAGGTGCTGATCCCCCGAAGCCGGGAGAACATCCGCGTTATCCGCATCCACCTCGGTGAAGAACAAACCGCCGCCGTCGGACGCGCAAAACTCGCCAAAGGCAAACTGGAAGCACGGGAACGCGCCGCCGGTTCAGCCTTCGCCAAGGCAGTTCGACCAAGCTCACTACAGGCGGACATGGAGCGGCAGTTGTGATTGTAAAGATGAAAAAAATCTTCGTCGTTACCCGCGCCGCCTCACAGGAGGCATTACTGGATGGGCTGCGCGAACTCGGCGTGGTGCACCTCGAACCTGTCGATCCGTCAGCCGCTGCGCCGGAAGAACTCACCACCGGGCTTTCATCCATCCGCCAGGCCGCCCAGATCATCGAGATGGTAACGCCATCGGGAAAAACGCCGGATATGGACGCCGATACCGCTGCCAATAAAATCCTGACAATCTCACACAGAACGCACGAAAACCGCAACCGCCTGGCCGCTCTGCACCGAGAGGTGAGTCAAATAAGCCTCTGGGGCGAACTCAGGCACGAACAACTCGACGCCCTCGCCGATGCGGGCGTGCCGGTTAAGTTCTATTCCGTACCAGTCAAACAATTGGAAAAAGTCCTGGCCGAGTGCGTCGCCACGCTGGGAAACCTGGATAGCAAACATCTGCTCGTCGGTGTAGTCCAGCGCGACGGAGAACCGACCCTGCCAGAAGAGGCGGAGGAAATCGAACCGCCCAAGCGCGACCTCCCCACCGTCCGCGCCGAAGCTGGCGAAATCGATAAATCCCTGGCCGACGACGCCGACCGACTGTCGGAACTGGCGAATCTTTCAGACGTGCTGGCCCGCCGAAGCGAGGAACTCGCCGGCGAGGTCGAATTCGCCCAGGCCATTGCCGGCGCGATGAACGGCGGCGCACTTTTCGCCGTCCAGGGATGGGTCCCCGCCGAGAAAGCCGACACAATTTCATCCGACCTGGCCAAACGCGATATTGTCGCTGCCGTCGAATCCCGCGAACCGGCGGAGGACGAAACACCCCCCACACTCATCCAATACCCGCAATTCACAGGCCCGATAAGGGGACTGTTCAAAATGCTCGGAACCGTGGCGGGATACAAGGAAATCGACGTATCCGTCCCGTTCATGATCGCCCTTCCGATTTTCGCAGCAATGCTTATCGGCGACGGCGGATACGGAGCCGTCATATTAATAGGCCTGCTTGTGTTCTACAAAAAGGCCTCCAACTCGCTGGGTACGGACTTCACCAGGCTGCTGGCGATTATCGGCGGCGTCGCGCTGGGATGGGGACTGCTGACGGCAAACTTCTTCGGCGTAACGCTTTATAAACCATTAATCCCCGTGAACATGTCCGATGCGTCGCGCGACCTCGTAATGCGGATAAGTTTCTTCATGGGGGCTATACATCTTTCAATCGCGCAGATTTGGCGGGGTATTTCGTATTGGCCTTCGCTGAAGTC
>DAOVLV010000239.1 GCA_030631085.1 Planctomycetales bacterium
ATTAATGCGATTTTCGCTTCGGCGTCGCTTTTCGGGTCGGTACCCTTGATGCGATGCATCAGGACGCCGCTGATTTCAAGCGCGGGCCAGGTCTCCGTCGGGCGAAGCGTATAAAGCCTCTGCGTAACCTCCGAAAAATGAGAAATTTTATGAATTCGCTTATCCTGCAACATAAAGAAACTTCCAGTAGGTGCCATGCCCTCACCCGTCTTCGGGGGTGGGCACCTGTCTGCCGACAGGCAGGTGTTCACGCCCTTCACTTCGTTTCGGGCGAGAACATGGCACCCATTGTAACGCGATAACCGTTGACGAAGTCGCGCCATTCCATCAGCCGCTTGCCGGCGGGTTTTAATTGAAGGATTTCCAGCCTGCCCTGGCCACAGGCGACCGCCAAATCGTCGCCGACGCTCCCCGGCCTGTCGTTATGTTCGCCTGTTTCGATTGCGACGGCGCGGGCGATTACAACGCCGGTCGCTTTTCCGTCAGCGGCGATGTATTGCGTCTGTCCCCCGGGCCAAGGCCAGCAGCCGTAAATAAGATTTCGCACCGTAACGGAATCGGCGTCCCAGTCAATCAGCCCGTCGGATTTTTTCAACTTCGGCGCTTTGGTCGCCAGCGAATCATCCTGCCGGTCGCCTTCGCTCCCGTCGGACGTAAGCAGCACGAGAGTTTCGGCGATTGCTTCGACACCCATCTCCGCCAATCGGCGGCGAAGTTCGTCCGCCGGCTCGTCGGGGCGAATATCGGTTTGGCTGCGTAAAAATACCGCACCGGCGTCCATGCGATCGGCAAGCTCGATGACCGACACGCCTGTTTTTTTGTATCCCCGGATAATGGCCCAGTGAACCGGAGCGGCTCCACGCAGTTCGGGAAGCAGTGAACCGTGCAGATTAATCGCCCCCAGCCTCGCAGCCGAGCGCACCGGACGACCTATCTTCTGACCGAAATCAATCACAAGCAGGACATCGGGATTAAGGGCTTTGATTTCGTCGGCGTGTTCGTCGGCGTTTATGTCGTCAGCCTCGACCACCGGAAGTGAAAGTTCCTCTGCCGCCAGCGCTATCGGCGTTTGTGTAATCTTCCCCTTCCGACCCGCCGGACGCGCGGGCTGGCTATAGACGCGCAGAATCTCCTCAGGCCCCGTCGCCAGGGCGCGCAAGACCGGGATACCGAAATCACCGCTTCCGCAAAATACAATCCTCATGCGGCGTATTGTCGCAAAGCAAGCGTGATCAGGCAAGGTTGGGAATTAGAGACCACAACAGAATTTACCGCAGAGAACGCAGAGAACGCGGAGAAAAGAAACAAAAAAGTTTTTTTATTTGTTCTCTGCGGTCTCTGCGTGCTCTGCGGTGAATTTCTTTTTTTAATCAGTCGTTTTCGTATGTGGCAAGTACTTCGTCGAGGACGCCAAGGAACACCTCGGTAACATTCGGGTCGAAGTGTTTGCCTTTTTCGTCCTGGATGATTTCGAGGACTTTTTCGATGGGGTAGGCGTTTTTGTGGCACCGCTCGGACACCAGTGCGTCGAAGACATCGGCGAGGCAGACGATCCTTCCCGGCAGCGAAATACTCGCGCCTTTGAGGCGATGCGGGTATCCCGTCCCGTCCCAACGTTCGTGGTGAGAGAGGGCGATATCGCGGGCCATGCTTATCAGTTCACTCGTCGCGTTTGAGAGGATTTCAGCGCCCATAATCGTGTGCGTCTCGACGATCTTCCGTTCATCGTCCGTCAGCGGTCCCGGTTTGAGCAGGATTGAATCCGGGACGCCGATCTTTCCTATATCGTGCATTGGACTGGCGTACTGAATAATTTCAACCTGTTCGATAGCAAGCCCCATTCCCTGCGCGATCAGAGCGCTGATCCGGCTTATGCGCTCGATATGCCTGGCGGTGTTGCGGTCGCGGAATTCGGCTACGACGCTTAAATGAATAACCGTATCCAGATGTGCCTGCTTGAGCCTATCGGCCAGCAAGGCGTTCTGGATGCTGACGGCGGCCATTGAGGCAAGCGACATAATGGCCTGATCTTCGGCCCCCGCAAACGGTACAACCGTCCCGACGTCATTGAGACGATTAATCAGTTGCAGGACGCCCACGACCTCACCATCCGGACACTTGAGAGGAATAGCCAGAATGCTCTTTGCCTGGTATCCTGTGGCGGCATCAAAATCACGGTGAATTCGGAATGGCGTCCCGGGGGCAAGTTTATGAGAATCGGGGATATTTATGACCCGTCCCGTAGCGGCGGCGAATCCGGACAGCGAATTACCCCCGACTTCAACCGTCTTTCCGAGCAGATGCTCTGACAGATTGGTAATATCTACGGCATCGTTCTGGGCAACGACGAATTCCAACGCCCCGTTGCGGTGGATGTACAGGCTGCCCGCTTGAGCGCCGCTGATCCGACGCGCTTCGGAAAGGATCATCTCCAGCATCTTCAACCGGTCGCCGACGGCTGAAAGATCAGCGCTTAATCGGATAATGCTTTCAAGCAATTCCGCATGGTCGGACTGGACCAATGCCGTGGTGGATAGAAAATCGCTCATAACCTCGCTTACCCGCACGGTACCGGCCCACTATATCCATCGGAAATATACGATTCAGTGTTGAATTACACAGCAAAGAAAATCCACGAATTACACGAATTACACGAATTACACGAAAATAATGAGGTAGAATACAACGATTGCTGATTGCTGAATCGTTCAGCGTTCAGCAGTCAGCGAACAGCAAAAAACACAGTGGTTAGTTGCTGACCGCAGATCGCTGACCGCTGATCGCTATATAATGTTTGGATTTCTGAATATCCTGAAGCCAGCCGGTTTGAGCAGTTTCGACATAATCCGCCACGTCCGGCGGTGCGTCGGGCGAAAGGTCAAGGTCGGCCATGCCGGTACGCTCGACCCGCTGGCAGAAGGCGTACTGGTGGTCTGTCTGGGGCAGGCAACCAGGCTGGTGAATATGGTACAATCCTGGTCTAAGCAATATGCCACGCTGGCCCGCCTGGGCGCGACCAGCACCACCGACGACGCCGAAGGACAAATCACCGAAACCGCCGTAACCTCGCGGCCTTCAACCGATCATGTCGAACAGGCCGTGCAACATTTCAGCGGCGTTGTAGAGCAGGTTCCACCGGCATACTCTGCTGTGAAGGTCAACGGGCAGCGGGCGTATAAAATGGCCCGGGCAGGGCAAAAGCCGGACCTCGCGCCGAAAAAAGTTACCATTTATTCAATGGAAATTGTCGAGTATGAATATCCGCGCCTCCGGCTCAGGGTCAGTTGTGGCAGCGGGACCTACATCCGCTCACTCGTGCGGGACATCGGAGACGAATTGGGCACCGGCGGATACTGCGAGAAAATCATCCGCGAAGCCGTCGGACCTTTCGGTATCGACCGCGCCGTCGGGCCGGACCAAATCAATACCGAAAATATCGAACAGTTTCTCATCAATCCAATCGAGGCATTGCCGCCCGAAATCAGGATAACCGTTACCGACGAACAGGTCCGCGAATTGGCTCACGGAAGGATAATCGACTGGCCCGGAAAGACCGACAGCAGCGAAAAACTGCTCGGCGCTGTCGATACAGGCGGAAATTTAATCGGTTTGTTGAGGCCTGACCCCACCGGCGAAAAACTACAACCGGTGAAGATATTTATCTAGGTATAAGCCTGCGATACTCTGTCCCTTGGGACAGCAAGCACCCCTTGGGGGCGTCCCTTGCGGGGCGGTGAAAAATCGTAAATAGTTCATCTTTTCAGGGCGTCGCGCAACTGGGTGAGGAAACCCTGGAGGAGTTTCGCCGGTATCCCGTCCAGCGCCGGTTCGATGGCCTTTCCGGAGATAAAATCCTCCACTGCCGTTGCGGCAGAATGAGGAAATCGCTGCAACCTCGCCAGATGGTCCTTGGCCTGTTCAAGTTTACTGTTGGATAGGCTTATGCAGTAGTTAACCACAAGGTGGTGGAGGTCTTCGGCGCTGACTTCGTCGCGGTGTTCCAGTGGCACAGACATCGATTCGACGCTATCCATCGCGGCAATAAGAACCCGTTCCTGACTCTGCTCATCCTGACTTCGTTGTTCGGCCTCGGTATCCTCGGGCGCAAGAGGGATCAGATCGCCGTCTGTAACCGACGAGGGGATGTAATTGGACAGTTTGCAGTAAGGACACTTGCCCCGATTGCCCCCGAGAGAATCCGGAGCCTCTATCTTCTTGCCGCAATGCTCACACTTGAACGTGATAGTCATATCTATTCCCCTATCGCTTTAATCACCAGCCTCTTGG
>DAOVLV010000126.1 GCA_030631085.1 Planctomycetales bacterium
AACGGCGAGGTTTCGACGCCACCACTGGACACACCAGTCCTGCCGGGAATAATCCGCGAAGCCGTCGTCGAATTATGCGAAAAACTCACCATTGACTGCCGCACCGACAAACCCATCACCGGCGAGGATGTCGCGTCCGCCGAAGAGATGTTCCTTACCTCCTCGACCGCCGGCGTCCGTCCGGTAGTGCGAATCGCGAAAACACCCGTCGGCGACGAAAAACCCGGCCCGATAACAAAAAGACTCATCGCCGCCTATGAACAACTGCTGGATGAAGAATGCCTGAAACCGTAGGCTGGGACGGAGCGAAGCGGAGTCCCACCTTTAATCTTACCAAAAGGTGGGACTCCGCTTCGCTCCGTCCCAGCCTACCACTATCTTTGTGCTTCAGCGATTGCCTCGATGACTGCGCGGGCCTTGTCGAGCGTTTCGATGTATTCGCCTTCGGGCGTGGAATCCGCAACGATTCCCCCGCCGACCTGGACGTGCGCTTTGCCTCGGTCCCAGACGATAGTGCGAATGGCGATGTTCAGTTCGCAATCGCCGTTTGCGCCGATATATCCGATTGATCCGGTATAAACGCCGCGAGCGACCGGTTCGAGTTCGTCGATGATTTCCATTGCGCGAATCTTCGGCGCGCCTGTGATTGACCCGCCGGGAAACGTCGCCGCGAGTAAATCAACAACCCCAAGCCCGTCGCACAATTCCCCGACGACCGATCCGACCAGGTGAAAGACCGTCGGATGCGTCTCGAGTTCCCGCCGGTTAACTACGCGAACCGAGCCGTATCGGCAGACCCGACCAAGGTCGTTGCGCAGAAGGTCGATAATCATCGCCAGTTCGGCATTGTCCTTTTCGCTTCCGAGTAATTCGGCCGCGGCGGCGGCGTCTTCGTCCGCCACACCAGTCCGCCGGCGAGTACCTTTAATCGGGCGGGTCAAAACCTCGCGCCCGCGAACACGCAGAAACAGTTCCGGAGAACTGCTGATTATGGCTGAATCCTCGAAAAGCAGCATGGCCGAATACCAGGCAGGGTTCCGACGGCGGAGCGAATGGTAAATCGCCGCCGGCGACGGAGCGTCTGCCACCGTGAACCGCTGCGAAAGGTTCACCTGGAAAATATCCCCGGCGGCAATGTAATCAATGCACCGCGCGATGGTGCGACGGTATTCATCAGGTGAAAAATTACTTCGAGCATCTCCAACCGTCGTCTCAACCGGGCGTGACGGCTTGTCCGTTTCGCGAACCGACTGAAGCATTCCCCGCAACGTCTCGGCGGATTCTTCGCTTTGGGAGTTCGGTTCGTCAAACACCAGCCAGGTCAGCGTCCAGCGTTTTTTCACCGCGTCATAGACAGCCGTTGCGTCGTAGAACGCCAGATGCAGGTCCGGAAGGGACGTATCCCGAATAGCCCTGCCCGGAAGTCGCTCCAGGTGCCGGCCAAACTCGTACCCGATATACCCAATCCACCCCGGACCGTATGGTACCGGCGAATGCCCCCTCGTTTGCACCATCGACAACGCCGACCGCAGCGCCTTCCGGACCGTCGGGCCGGAAAGTTCCGTACCATTGCGGTTCAGTAATCGACCGTCGCGGAGGGTGATGATTTCCCTTGGTCGGCATGCGATAACCGTGTATTGCCCGTAACGCAAGTCCTCGGCGGTGCTTTCGAGCATTGCAGGATATGGCTGTCGCGAAAGCGCATCGACCAGCGACTCCGGCGCAGCGCAGGTCTCCAGCGCCTCCCAGCACACCCGCGCCGTAATCGGTTTGTGGTTTATCAATAATGTCGGCATAAAGGTTCCGCTTTAACGTCCGAGCCGAAATGATACGCCGATTGGCCGCAACAGGAAAGCCCATTTCAGATTGACCCGACATTATCGATGCCTGTATAAGCAACGACCGCATCAAAAGCCGGCACTTGAGCGAAGCGAAAGTGCCGGAAGATAAGGCATAGCCTGTATTTGCAATCCTTTCCGGCAGATTCGCTTCGCTCATCTACCGGCTTTGGCCGGTTGTGTCGTTGTGGGAGCGGTTTTGAGGAGGTGCTTTGCGTAGAGGATGTATGTTTTATCTTCCTTCCCTGCGATTTTCGCAAGGGTTTGAGCGTGTTTTACCGCCTGGTCAGGCTGGTCCATCGACGCGCGAATAAAGGCGGCAAGGAAGACCAGCGAGGGTTCCGTAGGTTCATCTTTGTCGGCGAGTCGTTTTTCGAGTCGCCCGATTCTCAGTTCGACGACTTGCCAGCCCAGGATCGCTTTGGTATCCACGCGAGTTTCCATCATTGGTGGAAATCGGTCTATTGCCTGTCGCAGGCGCAGAGCAGCCGAGAACGGTTCACCCGCGGCGAACAGGGTCAGTGCCGCACCGAGCGGCGCCAAGGGGTTGCCTCGATTGAGCATGCCGGCAATGTCATAATAACCGGCAGCGGCGTAATACTCGCCTTCGGAAAGTTTCTTCTCGGCGCGCGACATGTTGATGTTGAACAAATCGCGATTACTACCGGCAAGCCTGGCAAGGACAATTTTATCGGCAACCTGTCGGACGGCTGCGTCTTCGGGCCGTTTATCCGGAACGGTTAGCCCCTCATCGTCGGCGTCCGGATCGTCGGTTTGATCCGGCCTGGAACGTTTCTTTTCGATACCCGGTTTTTCCTGTTGGCTGGGATGACTGGCGCGTTCCTGATCTTCAGCCCTCATTTTTTCCATCATCAGGAGTATGTCGATGAAGACGTCCTGTCCGGACGGCGGCGTTTTGGGACGGGCAAGTTTGGAATCGGGAGCGGTTTCCTCATCGGTCTTTTTCGGTTCCGTCTCGCTCGGCGTTGGCTGGATCCGGCTTTCCACGCGTGATTCGATCCTGCCTGCACGGCGGGCAAGTTCCGCCTCGGTCAATTCATCGACGAGATTCTGCTGGTCCGACTTGCGTATTATTCCGAACAATGCACTGGCGGCGGGGCGGACCGCGCCGCTGTCAGACCTCTGATCCGATACGCCGACGAAGCCTTGAATCGGCGTCCCGATACGGGCAGGCTGGATAAGCGGATTGTACGTCAGCCGCTGCCCCACATCAGGCGCCGCCGGTTGGTAGGCGTTTATCGCCGAGTCATATAATCGCTTTGCCGACATCGGTGGAAGATAGGCCGCCCTTGGTATCGACGTTCCCGGAGCATTCATACCCTCGGCGATCTCCCCCGCCGTCAGGGCTGTCCTTCCGGTAGAGAGATACCTGTTCGGGCCGTACGACACGCCGGAGAGTACCTGCTGCATCCCAGTGGAACCTCGGCGAAAATCGTCCATCCCGGAAGAAGGAAGATCGATCCTCAACTGGTCGGACCCCGCGTAAGGCTGCCTGCCCCGAAAATGAAATCCGCCCCCCACCTGACCTGTAACGTAGAGATTGGAGTCGAATCGGTGTGAGTTATAGCGAATGCTGTTAAGCCCCCTGCCACCGATGAGGTAATTGGCGTCCAGCGCCCTTCCGCCTTGTACGGGTCTTACCTGGGCATCGACCACACCGGCCGATACCAGGATAACGAAAATTACCGGATACCACAGCGTCTTCACGGCGATCTTCTCCCTGGGCCGATTCATCAGCCTCGTGCAGATGACAACTCCCTGTGAGGGGATACGCCATCTTCATTTTTCCAGCCGCTCCTGCGTCGATAAGGCACACCGTTGCGACGAACAGGCGGCCTGGCATGGCGATTCCTGCGATTTTGGGAACGCTGCCTGTGCAACATATATTATCTCCAATTCGCGTGGACTTTGCAAGTATTGCAAGGGAAGAAGATACATCTCGCGTTTTCTCGCCCGGTAGGAAATATCGGTCTGACCGGACAGGGAGATAAACAAGACCCACCTGCAAGCAGGCCCGCAGACCCACACGCGAATCGGGAGAATTACAACGGTTTTACTGTACTGCGACGAAGACCTTTCGCCGGCGCGGGCCGTCGAACTCGCAGAAGTATATTCCCTGCCAGGTCCCCAGCACGAGTTTGCCGTCACGGACGAACACCCGTACCGATCCTCCCAGCAGCGCGCTCTTGACGTGTGCGGCACTGTTGCCCTCCCCGTGGCGGTAGAAGGATTGATGCCACGGCACAGCCACGTCCAAGGCGGCGAGGATGTCGTGGACAACCGCCGGGTCGGCGTTTTCGTTGATGGTTACGCCGGCTGTGGTGTGAGGGACATAGACCGTTACTACACCGTCGGAGATGCCGATTTCGCCGACGGCTCCGGATACGCGGTCGGTAATATCTATCATCTCATCGCGGCTGTCGCTGTGAACTTCAATAGTTTTAGTTTCCATAATGCTACCAATACAATAACAGGAAACAATTTTCAACTATTTGAGAGGTGGTTTTACCAATGGGGCGGCTTGCAAACAAATCCACCGAAACCATCAGGGAACTTATCTTGGAATTGGGCCTTGCGGATTAATACATTAGGAAGGATACGCGACTTATCGGCTGCTGCACGCAGTTCCACCGCAGCGCCTCGTATAGGATTTCGGGATGGAATATAGACGATTACCTGTTTTTCTGGAGCAATTTCCTTAACCAGGTTAACCGCCGGAACCAGATCCGAATCGCCACTGACAAGGATAAAACGGTCACACGCATCTTCCCAACAGTCGCGAGCCATTCTCAATGCGATATGAACGTCGGTTCGTTTTTCCTCCGGCATTTGGAATAACTTCCTGCCGGGAAAATTGCATGCCTTTACGCCGCATGTGATAGTTTTGAGTTTGAACTTCCCGAAAATGATCTCGACTTTAGGTAGCGTTGCCAAGGCGCTGAAATAAGTCATCTGGTGGGCGCGATGTGAACCCGACATTTCAGCGGTAAAATAATAGACCGTCTGAATATCATCATGCGGACGAAGCAGTTCAAAGTACCGTTGCAGATTAAGCCACTTGAATTTGGTGTCTTTTACCGCCCCGTAGTAAAGATTGAACCCGTCAACATAAACGTTTGTCCGCATGTTACTTAGCCCCTAAAAAAAAGGACAGCCATATAGGCTGCCCCAACCGGCATAAAAAACCGGGGAGTCGTCTTTATTACTACTACTATTATATATCGATACTTTCATCTGTCAAGCCTGGAAAAAATAAAAAATTATTTCACCGATTACTTTGCGTCCGACGACAAGAAACAGATATTCAATCAAACATGCCCTTTTGCTCTTCCGCCGGCGCGGTGGTCGTAGTCGGCGCGGTGGTGGTTGTCGGCTTCTCGACCTTTTTCGGCGGCGGCGGGGCGGGTTTTTCTATCAGCGAGTAAAGGACGATATTGGCGGCGATGTCCCTGGCAGCCTGGGGCATGTAACTGAATGCCCCGTGCGCGGTGTGTCCGTCGAGCGTGTCGTGGACGCCGTAGGGAGCATAAATAACCACTGCCCGCTTGTTCCGGATGAACACCCGCAACGGTGAAGGGGCCTGTTTTTTGGCCTTTCTCCAGACCTGCGTCCTCGGCAGAGATTTGAGCGGCGGCCCCCGGAAGTCGCCACATTTTCCCGTTACCAACGGCGAGGTCGGTGTAACGCGTCCCGAAACGGCATCCATTCCTGCCAAGAGTTTCGCAAGCATATCCACAGCCGAGCGATTGAACGGTCTGGACCCTCCGACGGCATTGACAAACAGCGTCCCGCCGGAGTTGAGGTAATCGCGCATCGCCGACAGTTCGTCTGCGGTGAGAGAAAACTCCCCCGAACCGGTCATCCAGGCCAGGTGATGCCCTCGGAGTTTCCCGGCACATATGGGCGCACCGGCGGTAACGTTTATAGCGACGCGGTTTTCAGCAGTGAGTTTTTCCGAGAGATAATTCAGCGCGTAAGGCTGCGTTTGCGAGTTACCGTCATGCTTCAACCATGCGATTTTTGCACGATGGCGGACCTCGCCGCCTTTACTGACGAAGACCGGTCTCATTCGCATTCTAAGGGAGTTTGCGCCGGTGGCGTACAGGAAGAAGTTCACGCCCAGCATGCGATCAAGTTGTCCGAAAGTTTTGGGCTGTTTATGCCAGACGCACGGGAAATCGCGTTTGGATATCACCGCCAGCAGGCGTGTACCGTCGGAGACGCCCCACATCATTGCCGATTTCGGGCCGGTGTCGATTTTATAGTGGACCGAATAGAGCGGATGCTCCTTCGG
>DAOVLV010000064.1 GCA_030631085.1 Planctomycetales bacterium
CCTGATCCGTGGATGCGCCGATGTGCGGCGTGCAGGACGTCAGTTCGGCAAGTTCCGTCTGGTCGAAGTCCGGCGCGCCGGCGGACGGCTCGTTTTCATACACGTCCAGACCCACACGCAGATTCTTCGCCTTTATGGCTTCGATAAGCGAGGCAGTATCGACGACCTCTCCACGAGAGGCGTTTATCAGGATCGCTCCGTCTTTCATGTGTCCGAGGAATTCCTCACCAATCAGATGTTTGGTTTCCGGTTTGGCCGCCAGATGCACGGTAACCGCGTCGGCCTGTTCGGCGAGAGCCAGGGGCGATTGGCAATATCCCACGTCAAGAGCCTCCGCCTTTTCTTCCGTGAGACTTCGAGACCAGGCGACGACGTTCATTTCCAGCCCCCTGGCCCTGCACGCCACCGCCTTGCCGATCGCTCCAAGACCGACGATGCCCAGCGTCCTGCCCTTGAGTCCGTGGGCCTTACCGTATTCTTTCTTTTTCCACCGTCCCGCGCGCAGGTCGTTGGTAGCGCCGACGATTCTCCTGTCGGCTGCTATCAGCAAACCGATGGCCAGTTCAGCCACCGCGTCGGTGTTCTTGCCCGGGCAGTTAGCGACGTGAATCCCTCGGGCACTTGCCGCCGACAGGTCAATCGTATTGACGCCCGCCCCCGCCCGAATTATCAGCGACAACGCCGGCGCGGCCTCGATAGTCGCAGAGGTAACCTTCGTGGAACGCACCACGAGAACTTCCGCATCGCCAATCGCCGCCGGCAAGTCTTCTGCTGTCAATTTCGCATCTGTCGTAACTTCCGCGCCAATCGCTTCCAACGCCGAGACGGTCGTGCCGGAAAGTTTGTCCGCAATCAAAACCTTCATAAGTTTGCCCTTTCGAAATAAAGTAACCGATGTAAAACTACTGTAAAAACCCGTCCGTATCAAGAAAATCAATTGCTCCGGTTGTTCCGTGAAATTTCGTAAAAAAATCGGCAATATCCACCCGCTCGCGTGCGTTTAGTATATTGGCCGCATCGGATGCAGGGCAAAGACGAAGCGGCGGGAAGTCCAATCGCGGGATTGGAACTAATGAGACGATGCCCTGAAGGGAGCAGGAAAATGAAAACTGCAAAACTACTTCTGACAGTAATGGTTGGCGTTATGTTGCTCGGCGCTGTCGCCGGGGCTGAAGAAAACGCTCCGGGCGAGCGAAAGCAACGGCGAATGCAAAACCGCGAAGAGGCACGGAAAGGCCGCCTCGAGAGAATGGTAAAAAACCTGGACCTGACTGCCGATCAGCAAACACAGGTCAAACAGATTCTCGATACCCATCACCAAGCCATCGAGAACTGGATGAAAGAGAACGGCGAAAACCTCAAGTCCCTGCGCGAACAGTTTAGAGAGGCCCGCAAGGAAAAGGACGCCGAGGCTCTCAAGGCTTTGCGTAAAAAGATGGCTGATAGCATGAAGGGACGGCGCGAGTTGCACGCGGCGCTGCGTAAGCAAATTGAGGCTGTGTTGACCGACGAGCAGAAAGCCAAAGCCAAAAAGATGATGGGTCAGCGTCATCGGGCTGTGATTGGCGCTCGCATGGTCCGCAGGGCATTGGGACAGGTGGGTCTTTCCGACGAGCAGAAGGAAAAGGTCAAGAAAATCGTCGCCGATACCCAAAAATCCGCTTGTAAGGTCGAAACGCCCAAAGAAAAGGGTGAACTTTGGCAAAAGGCGGTCAAGACCATCAAGTCTGATGTCCTGACCAGGGAGCAGGTCAAGAAGTTCGAAGAGGCTATGCAGCGTATGGGGCGCCGGCACGGGCGTATGAGACTGCTGGCCGCTCTGGACCTTACGGATGAGCAGAAGGCAAAGGGAAAGAAAATTCGCGAGAAGTATCAGGATAAGATTAAGGACGCCAAGGGCGAAGAACGCTGGGAATTAATCAAGAAGATGCGCGAGGAACTGGAGTCGATCCTGACCGACGAGCAGAAGGCAAAAGCCAAAGAGCATCGAGAGCAAGGTAGAAAAAGACTCCGCAACCGTGTGGCCGAGGCTCTGGATCTGACGGATGATCAGAAGGCCCAGGGAAAGAAAATCCGCGAGAAGTATCAGGATAAAATCAAGGATGCCAAGGGCGAAGAACGCTGGGAATTAATCAAGAAGATGCGTGAGGAACTGGAGTCGATCCTGACCGACGAGCAGAAGGCCAAGGTCAAAAAGCATCGCGAGGAGCGGAAGGAAAGATGGCAGAATCGCCGAGGCCGAAATGGAAACCGAAGAAACCGGGAAAACCGAGGAGACCGAGAAGGCCGAGGAAGCAGACGCCGTTCGGGAAGAGGAGGTATTGACGAATAGTCGCCGAATAGGCAAAGAAACAAACCAAAGGGGCGTTGTCCACACGGACAGCGCCTCTTTTTTATGCGAAAAGAGAATATTGAATATCGAACAGAGAATTTTGAATGACGAAGCAGGAGGGCATTCGGCATTCGGCATTGGTGGCACTGGGTTTCTGAGAGTTATTTCCGTTTTAATCTTTGGTTCAATAAAATTGCAGGATCATTATGAAGACAGGATGTACAACAACCCTCGGCTACCAATGCCCAGTGCCGAATGCCCAATGCCGGACGCTACTGCCGAAGGAGGGACTCGAACCCTCACGTCCTGAACGGACACAGGATTTTGAATCCTGCGCGTCTGCCAATTCCGCCACTTCGGCCTGAGTGGCACTAATGTACGATGTGCAATGCCCCGCATCAAGAATAAGTCGCCCGCACCTTGACAAAAAGCCCCATCCAGTCTAAATTCCCCCTGTTCCCGAAAACCACAGTTTCTAAAAAAGGATACCGCATAATGAATCTGATAACCGGAGCCACAGGCCTGCTGGGAAGCCACATCGCCGCTAAACTTCGCGCCGACGGCAAGGACGTTCGCGCATTGGTTCGCACCAGTTCGGACACGAGTTTTCTCGATACTATCGGCGTCGAAAAGGCCGTCGGCGACATCACCGATCGCGATTCGCTCGCGCGGGCGATGGACGGCGTGGAGATTGTCTATCACGTCGCCGCCCGTGTCGGCGATTGGGGTCCCTGGCCCGAATTCGTGGATATTACCATCGACGGAACGCGAAATGTAGTCGAAGCCGCCGCCGGCGCCGGAGTGAAACGCTTCCTGCATATCTCATCAATCAGCGCATACGGACATCCGGACGGAGCCGGGCTGGTCCTGGACGAATCCGCACCGCTGGGATACAACCTGCACAAGTGGAGTTATTACAGCAGGGCCAAGGTCGAAGCCGAGAACATCGTCTGGTCCGCCCACGAAAAAGGCGATCTTCCAGTTACCGTTATCCGTCCGAGTTGGCTTTACGGTGAGCGCGACCGGGCGTCCATGCCGCGATTAATCCGCGCCATCAAGGCCCGAAAGGCAAAACTCGTCGGAGACGGGACCAATCGCCTCAACCTCACCTACGCCGGAAACGAGGCCGACGGATGCATCCTCGCGGCAGAAGCGGCCAAAGCCGCCGGAGAGGCATATAACCTTTGCAACGACGGCGCTATCACGCAAGCGGAATATCTCAACAAGATCGCCGCACAGATAGGCGCAAAACCGTTATCGAAAAAGGTGCCCTACAAAGTCGCTTACAAAGCGGCCTTTCTGATGGAACTTTTCGGACATATGTTCGGCAAGAAGAAACCCCCGCTGGTAACGCGATATTCCGTCTGGCTGATAGGACGGAAAGTCTTTTTCAGTACGGATAAGATCGAACGCGAACTGGGATACTCCCCCGCTGTCGGATACGACGAAGGAATCGCCCGTTCCGTCGATTGGGCATTGAAGAATTTATAAGTATTCCGCGCATAACAATCGGGAAAAAATTTCTACAAAACGGTCTGGACAACAATTGTGCGAACCTTTAGTATTTGCGTTTGCCACTTGACGGAAGTTGTTAGCCTACAGGCGGATGGAAGAACGGTGTCCTCGCATCTCTCCCCGCTGATCCTGAGTTTGTTTGTTTTACACACGGAATCACATTCGGAGTGTATTGCAGGGTGTAGGGCATATTAAAAAAAATACGGCTGGGACGACTAACGTCATCCCAGCCGATTAGGCAGGCGTGCAGCAGAGCTTTCCACATGGCTCGTGTATACGCGTTAGGACTCAGGGTCGGGGGTCTTAATCAGCGTAATACACACGCACGCCTGCTTTTTTTATTTCCATTTTGGGCGATTTATTGCACCGCCTCTTCAACCTGCTCGGTCAGCATGGCCAGGTCCAGCGGCTTTGACAGGCACATCTTCGCGCCGCAGTCCAGTATCCGCTGATTACTTTCTTCAGACGGATAGGCGGTTATTGCAATTACCTCAATATGCCTGGTGGACTCCTGGGATTTGATCGCCTGGCAGACTTCAAACCCGTCCATACCCGGCATTCGCAGGTCAAGGATAACGACGTTGGGCTTGAGCGTCGCCACGAGCGTCCCTGCCTTGAAACCGTCATGCACCTCGATCACTTCGTAATCAGGATGCGAATTCCCTATTGCCCTGGCGATTATCCGAGTCGTATCAGGCTCGTCATCGACTATCAGAATACGTGTCGGCGCCTGTTCCAATCCCGCCGGTACCGGCATCTTGTGCTCTCGAAGAAACCGCACAAGGTCTTCGACGGCTACACGACGATGCCCGCCGGGCGTTCGATGCGCTTTCAGAGCACCACTGTCAATCCAATTCGCAACCGAACCGGGATCAACCTCGATCAGTTCGGCTATGTCGAACGTTGACAAATTCTTCTTGAAACCTTGATCGTTCAGAGTCGATCCACTCCTGTTCCTAGCCATCCCAATATCACCTTTTATTCCACTGGCCTACATTCTAATCGACAAAAACACACCATGTCGATAAGAATATTTTAATATTTCCTAGTATTCAGACTTTAGGGGTTCGCGTCGCGGAGCTTGATATTAATTATCGTAACATCACTACTGTTGGACTTTTGAATATCGCGAGGTATTTTTGTGGTGGCCAAGAATATGCTTCCACTTTACTGATCATATTATAGCACAGGCGGAAATATTTTCTCAAGTGCTGTTTTCCAAAAAATGGTGATTGGTAATTCGTAATTCGTAAAAAAAACCGACACTCTGTTACCAATTACCAATTACCAATTACAGAACAAGCAGTTACCGAGTAAAATTTCGTTGTAGTACTAATCTCACTCGAAAAGTTGATATAATCGTGATATAATCCATTTCGAGCGATGGGAAGTACGTTAACGGTTTTTAAGGAAAGGGCGCAAAGTGGCTGAACAGACACAAAACGATGAGGTTCCGACGAAGGCCGAATGTCCCGCAACCAGGGAGCCGGCAGTCAGACTGTTCATAGTGGCAGCCATACTTATTGGTTTCGGATTGTGGTGCGTCGTCGATGTCCACGTGAACAAAAAGTATCCCTGGAAAGAGGACGGTAACATCAGCGATGTTTTCACCTATTACTTCAACCATGGCGGTGCGGTTGCCTTCCCGCTGATGGGGTTGATTCCGTTGGGATTGGCTATAGTGTCCTTGCGCAAAAAGTTGGTGGCTGACGATGAAGGCATAGGATACACCTGCAAGGAGAAGATTTCCTGGGACAAGGTCCGTTCGCTGGATTCGACCCAGTTGGCTGACAAGGGTATCCTCCGTCTTCATTACGAATCCGCCGGCGGGGAAAAGACGCTGGTTCTCGACAGTTGGAAATTACAGAATTTCCGTTCACTTGTGCAGATTGTCGAGAAGAAGGTCCCTTCCGAGTCGTAATTGCGGCCCCTCGTTCCCGTGGGGATTGCTGATTGCGGATTGCGGAGTTTCCTCTATAATGCGTGGATTATAAGTCTTGTTCGAGCGCCGCTAGCTCAGTTGGTAGAGCAGCTGACTCTTAATCAGCGGGTCGCAGGTTCGAGTCCTGCGCGGCGTATTCTCGATTTCCAATTTCCAATTGAACAGAAAAGAAGAGGGGGAGGATATTGACCATGACCAGGATATTTACCATATCACTGACTGTTACCGTGGCTGGATTGTTGTTTTGTGGAGCGGTGCAGGCTGACGGGTTGTCGTTCACTGACATTACCGAATCGGCAGGGACAGGCGGGCCTACGGGTAACGGCATGACCGGCGGGCACGGGGCGATGTTCGCAGACATCGACAGCGACGGCAGGAGTGATCTGTATATCACCATGATCTGGTCTCGACCAATGCCGGACCTGTTCTTCCGAAATATCGACGGGAAGAAATTCGTCAACGAGGGCGTCAAGCGCGGCCTGGTCGGCAAGACCGACAGCGGCGCTCACGGCCTCTGCTTCGCCGACCTCGACAACGACGGCGATTACGATGCAGTGCGAGGACTGACGTACGCAATCGGGAATATCCGCAAGCCGGGCCGAAATCAAATCAAACGCAACGACGGCAAGGGTAAATTCACCGACGTTACAGACGCAGCCGGTATCCCGCGCGACCGAAAAGAGCCGACCCGAGGCGTCATCGCCTTCGATATGGACGACGACGGCGACCTGGACATCTTCTGCGTAAGCGGCGCGTGGGGCAGCAAGAAGGACCGGCCCGGCGAAAAAAACGAGGTTTATCGCAACGATGGCAAGATGAAATTCACCCCCATCACCACCGGTTCGCTGGTTACCTGCCCTGCCGGACAGGGCGCCACCGATACCGACCTTGACGGCGACGGCGATATAGACGTCATCGCCGCCAACCGCACAGGCCCGGTCAATATCCTCATCAACGACGGGGCGGGCAAATTCAAGTTGATCAAGCCGGAATCGCTCGGCATAAAGCACCCCGCCAAGGACGGAGCCACCACCGCCGACGTCGATAACGACGGCGACCTCGACCTGCTGCTGGCAGGCGATGATTACGGACACCTATACCTCAACAACGGAAAAGGCAAATTCGCCCACAAGCAGTCTTTTACCGGAACGGCGGGCTACATGGGCGGCTTCGCCGATCTGGACAACGACGGCGATCTGGACCTGGTATTCGCCGGCGACAAGAAAGTCTATCTCAACGACGGTGCGGGCAATTTCACCCCAGGCCCGAAAGTGCCGGTCGCCGGTATCAACGACCCGCGCGGAATCGCCTTCGCCGACATCGACAACGACGGCGATATAGACTTCGCCCTCGGCGTCAAGAGATCGCGGAATTTCCTCATCCGAAACAATTTTAATAGCGGCAATTGGTTGAAGGTGAAACTCATCTCTCCGAAAGGCCAGGCCGGGGCGTTCGGGGCAAAGACGCGAATATACGCGGCCGGGCGAATCGCCGGTAAAAGATTCCTCGGAATGCGCGAGTCGCGCAGCAACAACGGATACCTCGGACAGGACGACCCGGTCCTGCACTTCGGGCTGGGAGGACATAAGTCCGTGGATGTGGTGGTAACGTTTCCCGGCAGTAAGGAAATCACCATCCACGGCTCCAGGTGTAACCGAACTCTCACTATCAATGCCAAGCAACTGATTGAGCAAGGCCCTATCCTGCTCGGCGGAGGTGCTGGACCGAAACTCGACAAGACCTCTAAGCAGTGGGTTCCCATCGAGTGGGGCCTTATCAATCCGGGTCATAAAGGCAATCCGTACGACCTTGTAGCGAAGGTAACTTTCGTTCACGAAAAGAGCAGCGAGAAGATCGTAACCGGAATGTTCTACGCGGGTAAGGATACGTGGAAGTTCCGCTTTACAGGAACCAAGCCCGGAAAGTGGACCTTTGCAACTTCCAGTGATGTCAAAGCGCTAAACCGCAAGCGGGGAATCGTAACAGTTGCGCCTAATCCCAAAGGGCGCGGTTTCGTTACAGGTTTCGGTAACAAGTGGGGTTACAGCGGGACCGGCGAGGTGTTCGTGCCGCAATTGGTGATGTATCTTTCGCCGGATAAGTACTATAAGAATCCCAAACTCATCGACGCCGACATCAAGACGTTCCTCGTCGAGCACGGCTTCAACGGCTTCCACACAAACGTCTTCTGCCGATGGTTCGACATCGGGCAGGGTCGAGCCGGCGGCCTGAAGAGCAAAGACCCCAACCCCGACCCGCGGACGTTCGAGGCGCTGGAGTTGCTGATTACGAAGACCTACGCCGCCGGCGGGATGGTACACATCTGGGCGTGGGGCGACGA
>DAOVLV010000257.1 GCA_030631085.1 Planctomycetales bacterium
AATCTCTACGTCGGCATCTATGGTCAGGGTACGTTGAATATCACCAATGGCGGGGCCGTCAGTAACGAATTCGGCTACGTCGGTTGGGAGGTCGGCTCAACCGGCGTGGTAACGGTCGATGGTATCGGTTCGACCTGGAACAACAGCGGCTACCTCTTCGTCGGCTTCTCTAGTCATGGGAGGTTGAATATCACCAATGGCGGCAGTGTGGAGGTCGGCAACACGCTGACGGTTGACGATTCCGGTACGGTGAATCTTATCGGCGGGATGCTCACTGCCGACAGTATCGACCACACCGCCGGCGGGACGTTCAACTTTACCGGCGGGAGGCTGAACGTCGGGACGTTTTACGGCAACCTGACTAATGAAGGCGGGACGCTCGCGCCGGGAACATCACCGGGCATCACGAATATTCAAGGCAACTACACGCAGGAGGCGCCCGGTTCGCTGGAGATCGAGTTGGCCGGTACGACGCCCGGCAGCGGGCACGACCAGGTGGTCATAACCGGTACTGCAAACCTGGCTGGGACGCTGGATTTGAGCCTTATCGAATCCTACACGCCCGCTTTCTATGACGAGTTCGTGATACTGACAGCCGGTACTCTAAACGGCACGTTCGATACTATCACCGGCTATAGCGTTAACTCCGGCATGTCGCTGGCGACCGTCTATAACGCCAATGACGTTACGGTTGTCGCAGCCATTCCCGGCGATACCAACCTGAATGGCGGTGTCAATGTCGGCGACCTGGGTATCCTTGCCGGCGATTACGGACAGACGGAGGGAATGGTCTGGATGGGAGGTGATTTCACCGGCGACGGCGCCGTGAACGTAGCCGACCTCGGCGTCTTGGCAGGCAACTATGGCGCGACGGAAAGCACTATTCCCGAACCCGCCTCGGCGATGCTACTGTTGTCAGGAGGAGTCCTGGCGATGTTGCGACGACGAAAGAAATGAACAAATGCTGCCAACTGGCTAGCCGCGACCGGTCTTCGACCCTGCCTTCGGCTCTGAGGCTCAGGCTCGAAGAGAGGCTCAGACCCGAAGGGTAGGGAGCGGGATATTCCGCCGACACCGTTGAGTCAAACCCGCTCGTTTCCACTCGCGGCTAGCAAGGCTGTGGCGATGTTGTGCGTAGCACCACTTCGTGGAAGCGAAGGTCGCTCCATCCGAAGCCTACTATTTTTTCCCAGTCGCTTTCGCCGGCGATTTGCAATATGATAATGAGGTGTTCCGCCAAAGCGACAAACCGCTGGAAGAGAAGGAATTCCCCGCTGAAGCCGACCTCATCGAAGGTGATGAAGACTCGCCGCTGACGCTTCGGCATTGCCCGTCCTGCGATGAACTCGTCTATGACCAGACCCAACAGTGCCCACATTGCAAGGAATGGATTTTTCTGGACTCGCAGGACTGGCGCAGCAGCAAGAAGTGGTACGTTCGCGGCGGGCTGTATATTACAAAAACGCTTCTGCTGAACTGGTTTTTCTGGATAGCGGTAGCAGCAATCGTGTCGATTATTTCCATTCTGGAAATTTTCGGATGGCTGAACCCGTTTCGGTAATTGGCAGAATTTCCATAATTCTCGTTTGACTTTTACCGGCGGATCGGTTGAAATCCCCCGACAGGGGTTTGTGGAACTCGCAGGAAGAACGGCAGACTATGAAAGTCCTTATGTTAGGTTGGGAATTCCCGCCTTATATCAGCGGCGGGCTGGGAACGGCCTGTTACGGTCTGACGCGCGGGCTGGATTCGGTCGGCGTGAAGGTGGACTTTGTCCTTCCGGTGTCCCTTCCTCAGGATTTCCATAGCCATGTTACCTTCAAGACTCCTTCGAACATTTCTGACGATACCGTCGTCAAGGGTAAGAACAAATCGCTGTTGCGTGGTGTAACGATGCACGTTTTACCCGCCTTTCTCCAGCCTTATGCCGGTCCTGAGCAATATAGCCAGGTTGTCGAAATGATGAAGAATATGCAATCGGCAGACGGAGAAGACGACCTTCCGGTTGGAGACATCCTGATCGGTGGCGAAGCGGTCGGTTACGGCGGAGACCTGATGGTGCAGGTTCGACGGTATGCCTCGCTGGCATTGAAGCACTCACAGGACGAAACCTTCGACGTGATCCACGCCCACGACTGGATGACTTATCCTGCCGGTCTGGCGGTCGCGGCCCATTCGGGCAAACCGCTGGTGGTCCACCTCCATTCGACCGAGTTCGACCGCTCCGGCGAAAACATCAATCAGCAAGTGTACGACATCGAACGGGCGGGATTGCACGGAGCCGACAAGGTCATCTGCGTCAGTTACCTCACTCGCGGAATCGCGGTGAAGCGATACGGCGTGGACCCGGATAAAATCGAAGTAGTCTATAACGCTGTGGACCTGGAAGTGAAAAAAGTCCATACCGACCCGATCGCACGCGATGAAAAAATCGTC
The DNA here is from genome assembly GCA_030631085.1 of Planctomycetales bacterium. Classification (GTDB taxonomy): domain Bacteria; phylum Planctomycetota; class Phycisphaerae; order SM23-33; family SM23-33; genus JAUWNJ01. Next base: position 2,437 of record DAOVLV010000257.1, read on the forward strand.
CTGTTCCTCGGACGCATTACAATGCAAAAAGGGCCTGAGTATTTCCTCCAAGCCGCGAAAAGAGTACTGGAAAAGTTCGACAAGGTTCGCTTCGTTATCGCCGGAAGCGGCGACCTCATCAGTCAGTCAGTCTCACTGGCAGCCGAACTGGGTATCGGAAAGCACGTCGCCTTTACGGGTTTTCTTCGCGGAGACGACGTTGGGCGGATATTCAACATGGCCGACCTGTACGTCATGCCGTCAGTCTCCGAACCGTTCGGAATCGCGCCGTTGGAGGCGATGAGCCACAACGTCCCCGTGATTATCTCCAAGCAGTCCGGCGTATCGGAAGTCCTCACGCACGCACTGAAAGTCGATTTCTGGGATATCGACGAAATGGCCAACAAGATCGTCGCGGTCCTCCGACACCCGCCGCTGCGAAGAGTCCTCCAACAGCACGGACAGATAGAATTGCGAAAACTCTCCTGGAAAGATTCAGCCAGAAAGTGCAAAAAAATATACACAGAACTTGTCAGGGCAAAAAAACGAAAGATCCACAAACGGCGGAAATAATATCCTGTTCACGAATTAACGGGTTCGCAAGGACACACCATGGCTTCAGTAGTATTTTACTTTCAGGTTCATCAACCGTACCGGCTTCGGCCTTACAGCATCTTCGATAGCGGTACGAACTATTTCGACGATCAGGCCAACGGCGAAATCTGCCGGAAAGTCGCCTCGAAATGCTATCTGCCCGCCAACGCGCTGATTACCGAGTTAATCCGCGCCAACGAGGGACGCTTTCGCGTCAACTATTCCGTTACGGGAATGGCAATCGAGCAATTCAAGCAGTATTGCCCGGAAGTGTTGGAGAGTTTCGTCGAATTGGCCAAAACCGGATGCGTCGAGTTCATCGCCGAAACCTATTACCACACGCTGGCCTTCCTGTACCGGCGAGATGAGTTCATCGACCAGGTAGAAAAACACCGGCAGGTCATTACCGACCTGTTTGGGCAAACCCCGCGAACATTCCGCAACACCGAACTGACCTACAACAACGACGTAGCCGAGGTCGTCGAGGAAATGGGCTTCGACATCGTCCTGACCGAAGGGGCCGACCATATCCTCGGACACCGTAGCCCGAATTTCCTCTATCGCCCGCCCAACTGCGAGCGCCTGAGGCTGATGCTGAAGAACTACCGTCTCAGCGACGATATTGCCTTCCGCTTCGGCGACCGGGCGTGGACGGAGTGGCCCTTGACGGTGGAAAAATTCACCGGATGGGTGGACCACATCAACGGCAGCGGGTACGTCTGCAACCTGTTTATGGATTACGAGACTTTCGGCGAACACCAGTGGGACGACACCGGAATCTTCGATTTCCTCCGCGCATTGCCCGCGAGTATCATAGGAACCCAAAAGAACGATTTTCTGACAGTATCGGAGGCTGCCGACCGTTATCCCGCCGAGGGCGAACTGGACATCCCGCACATGATCTCCTGGGCCGACACTGAGCGGGACATTTCCGCCTGGCTGGGTAATTCCATGCAGGCCAACGCCTTGTACGAGACTTACGCCATTGCCGATGAGATTCGCAGCAGCGGCGACGAGGCCCTGCTGGAAGACTGGCGGAAATTGCAAACTTCCGACCATTTCTATTACATGTGCACGAAGTATTTCGCCGAC
>DAOVLV010000042.1 GCA_030631085.1 Planctomycetales bacterium
AGGCCAACGCCCTGTACGAGACTTACGCCATTGCCGATGAGATTCGCAGCAGCGGCGACGAGGCCCTGCTGGAAGACTGGCGGAAATTGCAAACTTCCGACCATTTCTATTACATGTGCACGAAGTATTTCGCCGACGGCGACGTGCACAAGTACTTCAATCCCTACCAGTCGCCGTACGATTCGTACATCAATTACATGAACATCCTCGACTCAATTCGCTCGAGGCTGCCTTAGCCCGCATTTTTCATTAACCGCACCTGCTGGCGGGCAGGTTATCCGCTGGCATTGTTTGACCGGGTAAGTAAATTCGATCAGGCGTAACTGGTTGGGTTGTGCGCTTCAACCGGCATGATACTGAGGACTTCCGAGCGACGCCGGCCTCGGACCTCGCTGTCAGGGCGAGTGTGGCGGAACTTGACAACGGCTTCATGGGGTGAAGCGGCTTCGACCTCCGTCGTCAGACGATCGTTTTCGAGGCAATAATCTACTCGATATCGCATGGCAAATCCTCCGCAGCATTTCAGGTCCGCCCTCAGAATATCACGGTAACGGACCCGTGCCGGTTCTAACGTAACACTACGATTTACATCAGAGCGGGACAAAAAGTGTGCCGTGTTTTTTTCAGATTTCCATTTGGTCTTGTCAGGCTCACCTGGACGGAGCATAATAACAGCAGCAGATCTTTAGCGTGGTTATTTCGAACGAAGAACCAGTCGGCGACGAATATACAGGAGAATCAGATATGGCAGAGGCGCAACTTGTCGTGCAGAACATCGGTGGCGTGGTTGTCGCCAGTTTCAGCGGCGCGTCAATCCTGGACGCTCAGGCCATCGAAGTGATCGGCGAACAACTCTACGAACTCGTTGATAAGCAGGCGCAGAGGAAAATACTACTGGATTTCTCGCATGTCCGGTTCCTCTCGTCGTCCCTTCTGGGGGTGTTAATCAGTCTCCAGAAGAAATCGCAGACCATCAAGGGCCAAGTCGCTATTTGCAGCCTGCGGGCCGACCTGCACAAACCCTTCAAGATTACCCACCTGGATAAATTGTTTAAGTTCTACGACAACGAGGAAGACGCCCTGAATAGTTTCGGGGTCCATACGACGTAGAGGGTTGGTGGCACAGGAGCATTACGATGAAAAAGCAACTTGGGATATTCCTTGCCGGTGTAATGGTCGTTGCTCCGTTAATCGTTACGGTCTGGATTGTTTTGTGGGCGGGTTCCACAATAGACGGAATGGTCAAAAGCGGCGTCAAGATGGTGTCTCCCGAATCAGGCGTCGAAGACTGGTGGTTCCGCGGACTCGGGGTGATATTAGCCATTGTGGGCATATATCTCATCGGTCTCCTGACGCGCCTGTGGGGGTTTCGCTGGATGCTGGGGCTTATCGAGCGGATATTCTCGCGCCTTCCGGGCATCAAGAGCATCTATGAATCGGTGCGGGACATATTAAACCTCTTCGGCGGCGACGCGAACAAAACAGGACAGGCAGTTCGCTATCGCGTCCCCGGAACGGAAATAGACTTACTGGGAATCCGAACCTCCACAAACCCCGTCGCAACCGAAGGTTCCGACAAGGACAAGGTGGCCGTCTATCTTCCGATGAGTTACATGATCGGCGGGCCTACGGTTTATGTAGATCCTGAATCTGTCGAACCGATCGATATGAGTGTCGAGGAGGCGATGAAGGTAGCCGCTATCGCCGGTGCATCGACCAGTAAAACCACCAACAAAAAGTAATCTGCGCCGGACGCCTAAAGCCGACGGATAGCTATCCGTCGGCTTTGAAAATACAAAAAAACCGCACCTCCGCCGTAATGGGTGGGTTATATATGTTGAATTGGTAGTTTTGGGCAAGTTCCAGGCGTTTTATACCGGAGGAACTCCGATAATGGATTTCTTCACATCTACTACATGCAGACGTCTTTTGGCATCTGTAGCGATTGCCGCAGCGGTGGTTACATTTCCACTTCTGACGGCAGGGCGGGCCGTGGCAGCCGATTGGCCTAACTGGCGTGGACCTGACCATAGCGGTATCTCCGACGAAAAGGGTTGGTTGGAGCACTGGCTGAAAAATGGCACGAAGCAACTCTGGAAAAAGAACGTCGGCGTGGGCTACTCTTCGGTCGCAGTCGGCGGCGACCGCGTCTATACGATGGGAAACGACGGCCGGAGCGATACCATCTGGTGCCTGAACGCCGATACGGGCGAGGAGATATGGAAGAAATCGTACTCCTGCCCGAAGGCGCCGAAGGGTGGATACCCAGGCCCGCGCGCAACGCCGGCGGTGGACGGAAAGCACGTATTCACTATGAGCCACAACGGACAGGTCTTTTGCCTCAATACCGAATCGGGTGAAGTAGTCTGGAAGAAAAACGTGCAGAAGGAATTGCACGCCGGCATCCCGCAGTGGGGACTTTCCGGCTCGCCGCTGGTGGAGGGAAATCTGTTGATACTGAACGTCGGCACAGCCGGCGTGGCGCTGGATAAAGCCAGCGGAAAAATCGTCTGGAAAACCGGCGGCGGCATGGCCGGTTACGCCGCACCCGTACCATTCGAGATGGGCAAGCAAAAGTGCGTAGCCATCTTCGCTGAAAAGTCGCTTGAAATAGTGAACCCGGCGAACGGGAACAACCTTTGCAGGCATCACTGGAAAACCCGATACGACGTCAACGCCGCAGACCCGATTATATCGGGCAATAAGGTCTTCATATCCTCGGGTTACGGCGCCGGTTGCGCGCTACTGAAGATCGAAGGCAAAAAACTTACCGTTCTCTGGCAAAATAAAAATATGGCCAATCATTTCAACAGTTGCGTCCTTTGGAAAGGACACCTTTACGGTTTCGACTGGTCGAAACGGTTCAAGTGCCTGGACTTCGCCACCGGCAAGGTCAAGTGGTCGCAGAGAAGTTTCGGCCGGGAAAGTTCACTTATGATCGCCGGTGGGAAGATGGTTATTATGGAGGCGCGTGGGACGCTGGTCGTCGTCGAGCCTTCACCGACAGGCTACAAGGAACTGGCCCGCGTCAAGGCGCTTTCGGGAACCTGCTGGACCGTTCCGGTCCTTTCCGGCGGGCGGGTATTCTGCCGAAGCCACCAGGGCGAACTTGTCTGCATTAAGGTCGGCCCAAAGCCGCCGAAGACAGAACCCAAACCACCCGTCAAAAAAGCGAAACCCAACGTCGATCCGGACAAAAAGACAAAGCCCGCCTCGTCCGAATCCGACCCCGCCGAGGGGAAACTTGGAATGGCGAAGTCCTGCCTGTCTGCGGGTATGAAAGAAAAGGCGAAAACCTTATTGAAGGATATTGTCGAAAATCACAAGGATTCCAGGTACGCACGCGACGCTGAAAAACTGCTGGAATCAATCAAGTAAGGGAGAAACTGTGAGAACGATGCTGCTGCTTTTTGTATGTTCACTCGTCACCTCTACCTCGGTAATCGGAGCGGTTGGTTGGCGGACTGACGGGGCGGGTAAGTATCCCGCCGCCAAGCCGCCGACGAAATGGTCAGCCAACGCCAATGTCGCCTGGAAGACGCCCATGCCGTCGTGGAGCAACGCCACGCCGATAATCGTCGGCGACAAACTCTTCGTCTGCTCCGAACCGACAACGCTGGTCTGCGTCAACCTCGCCGACGGGAAAATCCTCTGGACCAGGACGAACACCTATTTCGACATGCTGGATGCCGCCGGCTCGACCAAGGCCAAAAGCGACAACACAAAGGCAGAAGCCATTTCCCGAAAAATCGCTCCGCTCGAACGCGAACACCGCAAGTTGCGGCGGCAATTGAAAAAATCTTCCAATGACGCGGACCTGAAGGAGAAAATCCAGAATCTGAACAAACAGGTTCGAGCGCTCAAGGCCGAAATGAAAGCCTTTGACAAGTATCGCATGCCCAAGGTCCACAAGACCAACGGATACTCATCGAGCACGCCCGTCAGCGACGGTAAAAATGTGTATGTGCTTTTCGGTACGGGCGTGGCGGCATGTTACGACCTTGCCGGCAACCGCAAGTGGATAAAGTTGATACAAAAACCCGTCCACGACTACGGGCACAGCACCTCGCCGCTGCTTGTAGGCGATAAACTCCTCGTCCACGTCATAGATGTGTTCGCCGTCGATACGAAAAAAGGCGCGATTCACTGGCGGGAAAAATCCAAACTTGCGTGGGGTTCGCTCGTCCACGCCAAGGTCGGCGGCGCTGACGTAGTAGTTACCTCCAGCGGCTGCGTTATCCGCATCTCCGACGGAGAGGTGCTGACCAGGCGATTACCTGCATTGAGTTATAACACACCGATTATCAACGGCGACCGGGTCTATTTTATCCAGGCCAGGTCCGAGGTTTTCAAACTACCCAAAAACGCCTTCGAGAAGATAAATCGAAGACCTCTCTGGCAGGCAACACTGAAGAAGGACCGCTACTACGCTTCGCCCGTGTTGCATCAAGGGCTTGTCTATGCCGTTACGCAAGGGAGTATCTTCAGCGTTATCAACTCAAAGGACGGGTCGGTCGTCTATACGAAGAATCTCCGTCTCGGAGGGAAGCCCTACCCCAGTATCACAATGGCAGGGAATTACCTGTACGTCAGCAGCGATAACGGGGCCACCGTCGTGCTGAAGCCCGGACGGGAATACGAGGAAGTGTCCAGGAACAAACTGGAAACGTTCCGCTCATCGCCCGTATTCAAGGGCAAACGCCTTTACATTCGAGGCTACAAAAATCTCTACTGCATAGGAAAGGACTAATACGAATGTTGATTTCTCGTCGCGGTTTCACGCTTGTTGAATTATTGGTTGTTGTGGCGATTATCGCGCTGCTTGTGTCGATTCTTTTACCGACGCTCGGAAAGGCCAAGGAACTTGCCCGTCATACGATCTGCCTGACCAACGTCGGCGGGCAATTGCGGGCGATTGCAATGTACGCCATGGAGGAAAACGATAAAATTCCCACCGGGCCTGAGTCGGAATTGATGCTCGCGCCGCCGGGATACCGTCCGCGCATCTGCGACGTCGCAACGCACAGGATTTGGATCGGCGACACCCGAAAAACTTACGACGCACACGGCGTGCTGTTGGAGAAGCACCTTTCCCAGCCGCAGATGCTCTTCTGCCCCGGCGACAACTCAGACGAACCGGCAAAAGACCTTCTGAAGATTCAGGAGCGGTCCAGTGAACCGGCCCACAGCTCGTACTCGTACCGTCAACTCGACGCTAGAGAACCGGGAACCGAAGACGCCGGACGCTGCATCGACGACCTCGGCGTCAATGCCCAGGGTAATCGCGTTACCGCGCTGATTCTTGATATGAACAGCCGGATGCAAATTCCGTATATGCCGTGGTACACCCGCGTCAATCACAAGGCCGAGAAGGTCTCCGTAGGTTTCGCAGCCGGTCATGCGGCCATTTTCCCGAACACGAATGACGCCATGACGATGCGAAGCGGAGACGAACCGCAACTCTTCACAAGAATAGACGAAATCTTCGAGTACGCCGATTCACTCAATCCGTAATTGGTAATTGGTAATTGGTAATTAGTAACTAGTAAAAAAAACCGACGCTCTGTTACCAATTACGAATTACCAATTACTAATTACGAATTCACGGTATTAGCAATGAAATCCGTTTCGATAGAGATAATCCTTGCGGTTGTTGTCGGCGTTGCGGCGTGGGCTATAGTGGTGTTGAGTAATTCAGCCGACCCGGACGCCGAAGCGACGACTGTTCCGGTCGCCAGCCAACCCGTTCGAGACGCTCCGGGCGGCGGGAGTTTCGCACAGTCTGACGTCGCAGACGCACATTGGCCGATATTTCGCGGCGACCAGGCCTTGCGGGGCGTAGCCAAAGGCAACCTCGGTAATGCGTTTAAACTCATCTGGGTATTCCACACCGACGGGCCGATTAAATCTTCGGTCGCCGTCGGCGACGGGAAGGTGTTCGTTGCCTCGGCAGATTCAAACGTCTATGCCCTCAACCTGCTTGACGGGAAAAGACTCTGGACGTTCCCGACCAGCGGGGCAATCAAGGCTCCGCCGATCCTGCTGGACGGGACGGTGGTGGTCGGTTCGACCGATTCGCACCTGTACGCCATCAATGCCGAAACGGGCGCGGAGAAATGGAAATATCTCGCCGCCGGTCAGATTCTCGGTTCAGCCAACCGGCTGCGTATAGCCGACGGACAGACGCGGATTATCTTCGGTAGTTACGATAAAAAACTGCACTGCGTGAACGCCGCCGACGGGAAAGGTCTCTGGACATACGAGACGGAAGACTACATAAACGGCGCGCCCGCCGTGGCCGACGGTAAGGCCTTCTTCGGAAACTGCAAGGGAATTGTCTATGTCATCAACATCGCTAAAGGTGCATTGATGCGCACAATCGAGGTTGGTGCTCCTGTCGTCGTCTCACCGGCGGTAGTGGGCCGGACTTCGGAGAGCTCAGTCGAGCCGCGGGCGTATATCGGACACTATAACAACGAGGTCGTCTGCGTGGATTTATCGGCCGGGAAAATCCTCTGGCGGTATGATGAGATGGACGGCCCGGTCTTTTCCTCGCCGGCGGTAACGGACGATTACGTCGTGTTCGGCTCACAGGACGAGTACGTCCATTGCATTGACCGTAAAACCGGAAAGCGGGTTTGGGTCTTCAAAACCGGCGGGAATGTGGATAGTTCACCCGTCGTCTGTGGCGACAAGGTCGTTGTCGGCTCGGATGACGGCAGGCTGTACCTGTTGCGACTTTCGGACGGGGGCGAATTATGGTCTTATGAAATAGGACAGGCAATAACGGCTTCGCCCGCCGTGGCAGGAAACGCCATTATCGTCGGCAGCGAGGACGGAACGGTGTATGCTTTTGGACCTAAATGATGCTTCTGCAACTGACCGACATACATAAGCGTTACGAATCTCCCGGCGCTGTCGCGGCGACGGAGGTTCTCAAGGGCGTAACGTTGCGCGTCAAGGACGGCGAGTCCGTAGCCATCGTCGGCCCTTCCGGTTCGGGGAAAAGCACGCTGCTGAATATCATCGGTTCGCTGGATAAGCCTACCTCCGGGCGGGTGCTGCTGAACGGTCAGGACTTGTCGCAACAGGACGAAAAATCCCTGGCTGCCATCCGAAGCCGACAAATAGGCTTCGTCTTCCAACTCCATCACCTCCTGCCGCAATGCACTGTCCTTGAGAACGTCCTCGTACCGACGCTTGTGGCCGGCAGGGACGGCGCTGCCGAGCGGGCCGACAGGCTGTTGGAGCGGGTTGGGCTTTCCGGGCGTCTTTCGTATCGTCCCGGACAACTCTCCGGCGGCGAACGTCAGCGCGTCGCAGTCGTCCGCGCACTTATCAACGCACCGAAGTTGTTGCTCGCCGACGAGCCGACAGGATCGCTGGACCAGGCCGCCTCGGACAACCTCGCCGAACTGCTGGTCGAACTGAACCACGAAGAAGGCACTACACTGCTCGTGGTAACACACTCGACAGACCTTGCCGGCAGGATGGATCGGATGCTCGAACTGACCGACGGCTCGCTCGTCGAGAAAGATAATCTCAAATGACGATCTGGAGGTTGATATTTCGCAGCCTGCGATTTTACATGCGCGGGCATTTGGGCGTCGTCGCGGGCGTTGCGGTCGGAACGGCTGTTCTGGTCGGCGCGCTGGCGGTGGGCGATTCGGTAGGCTCCAGTCTCGATGCCGTCGCCGAACGCCGCCTGGGAGAGGTAACACTCGCCGTCGATACGCCGGAAAGATTCTTCCGCGCCGAACTGGCCGACGAGATCACCGGCGAACTGGACGCTGCCGCCGCACCGGTAATCAGCCTGAACGCCACAGCCGTCAACCCCGAAACCCAAAATCGGGCCAATCGTATCGGCGTCCTCGGAGTCGATAGGCGGTTCTGGCGTCTGGCCGACGCCGACGTCCTGCTGGACGGTAAGCCCAGCCGCGAGGTTGTCCTGAACGAACCGCTCGCCAGGAGGCTCGACGTTCGCCCCGGCGACAGTATCGTTCTGCGCATCCGCAAGCCGGGCCTGATGCCGGACGATGCGCCGATGTCAGGCGAGGCCGAAACCATCGCTGCAATGCGCCTGACCGTAAAAGCCGTCGCTTCCGAGACGCAATTCGGGCGCTTCAGCCTCCGGGCGGAGCAGGTCGCGCCGATGACGGCTTTTGTCCCGCTGGAGATATTGCAGGCAGCGATAGACCGCCCCGGCAAGGCGAATATGCTCCTTCTCGGCAAGGGCGCGAAAATAAATCCCGACTCGGCCGGCGCTGCGATGCGAAAGCACTGGAAACTCGCCGACGCCGGTATAGAACTGCGAAACCTGCTTCAGACAGGTATCGGCGAGTTTCGCACTGGCCGTGTGTTCATTGATCATCCCGTCGAACAGGCGGCGAGAGAAACCTTTACCGATGCCGTCGGCGTCCTGACATATTTCGTTACCAAAATCAGACGCGGAAAACACAGCACACCGTATTCGATGGTAAGCGCAATCGGTCCGCTCGATCCCACGGAGCGCAGTCCGTGGGCTTTGCCGAATGATGTGAAGGACGACGAGATTGTTATCAACAAGTGGCTCGCCGCCGACCTGCAAACGAAGGTCGGCGATGAGATTGAATTGGAGTATTTCGTTATCTCTCCGTCGCGGAAACTTCAGACTCGCACGAGTAAATTTCGCGTTTGCCGCGTCGTGCCGATGGAAGGACTCGCCGCCGATAAGGAACTGATGCCGAAATTCCCCGGTATCACCGGCGTCAAAAACTGCAAGGACTGGAAGCCGGGGAAATACTTCGACCCGCGCAAGGTCAGAGACAAAGACGAAGATTACTGGGACCGTTATCGCGGCACGCCCAAAGCCTTCGTTTCACTGCGGGCGGGTAAGAAAATGTGGTCCAATCGCTTCGGTGGACTGACGGCGATTCGTTTCCCGCTGTCCGGCGTATCGAGCCAGGTACGGGCCGACATGCTTCGGACGGAGATTGATCCTGCATCGGTGGGTTTATTCTTCCGCCCCGTGCGTGCCGAAGCCGTGGCTGCCGGTGAAAAATCGCTGAACTTCGGTTCGCTGTTTCTGGGGATGAGTTTTTTCCTTATGGCTTCGGCGGCTCTGCTGGTGGGGTTGCTGTTCGTCTTTGGCGTCCAGCAGCGGTCCGAGCAGGTCGGTACGCTTCTGGCGATGGGTTTCAGGCCTCATCAGGTACGCCGGTTGATGCTGGCTGAGAGCGGAATCCTGGCGATAATCGGCGGCGTTATCGGTACGTTCGGCGGGCTGATGTACACGAAGGCGATTATCCTTGGCTTGGGAACGGTCTGGACCGGCGCAGCGGCAGGGACATCGACAATCCGCTTCGACGTCAGGGGCGTTACGCTTGCTGTCGGGGGTATCTCCGGCGTGCTGATTGCGCTGGCGGCGATATGGATAACGCTTCGAAGCCAGATGACATTATCAGCGAGACAGTTGCTCACCGGCGAAACCGGTCCGGCCGCATCAACGCCGCCTTCGGGGAGAAAAATCGGGTTCTGGTTCGGCCCGGTTGCGGTAGGCGCAGCGGTTGCGATACTGACGGTTGGCGGGTGGGACGATAAATATGCACCGACGGTATTCTTCGCAGCCGGTGCTGTTCTGCTCATTGGAGGTTTGGCATTTGCCCGTGCGTGGATATCAAGGCTGTCGCGTTCGGCGGAAATGACACTATCCGGCCTGGCCATGCGAAATACGGGGCGTCGGCC
>DAOVLV010000137.1 GCA_030631085.1 Planctomycetales bacterium
CCGCCCCTGCCTCCGCTCGACGAATTTATCGTGCGGGAGACGTTCTTTGTGGGCGAGGTTGTTGAGATGATGACCATAGATGGCGGCGTTGTCATTCCGGATTACAATCCGGAGTGGGTTTCGATTGATATCATGGGAGAGGGCGTTGTTATTGACGGAATCCTCTGGCATGAGTGCATCCCCGAACCGGCGACGATGAGCCTGCTGGTTCTGGGCGGAATCGGCGCGCTGATGAGACGACGCAGGAAATAAATAGCCAAACGATCCTACCCTGCACTTGTGGGGCAGGTTTGGTTTTCACCATTGTCCGGTGTCCTGAAGGGACACCGGACAATGGGTTATGCCATTAACACAACGGGCAAGGTTCCATTTCCACCGTTTTTTCCTTGACAAAATCCCAAAATGTGATATACTTGTTGTTGCTCTAGCTCGCTTAGGGAGCGGCGGAGCTATTCACGTCATTTGAGCGGGATGCGGATATCGCTCGTTCGAGCCTGCTCAGGCCGCCAGGCCTAGTTCCCATGTCTAGAAGAGTGTTTTTTACCATTCAGGCATTTGCCGGGTGATCTCGGAGTATATTTAATTCGGGCCGGCAGCGGAGACCGGCAGGCAAGTGAACGCCCGTCCGTCAGTATGGTCGCCGACGACTGCCGACAGGTGAAAACAAAGGCCGGTGCAAAAGTGGAGGTAAGAAGACTGCTGAAAGCGCCTCGGCAAAGTCTGAAGGAAACAATGGAGACGAAAGAGAAAATGAGTGGTGTTTTTTGTCAGAAATAAAGAGCCTGATAATGAAAAGGAGAGTAGCAATGAAACACAAGCGAATTGCGACAATTATGGTTGTTGGTATCCTTCTGGCGTGGTCTGCCCCGAACGCGATGGGCCAGGCGGCGGGCAATCTGATCCTCCAGGTGCCGGATTGGAATCAACCCAGCAATTACGGCGTCGGTGGCTACCTGAACTGGTGCAGCCCCACAGCCGGCGGGAACCTGATGGGTTACTGGGAAGATGTAATGGGCTGCACAGGCCTGACCGACCGTCAGGTTGAACCGGCAGGTCCTGCGTATGCGAACAATGCCAACACCTATATGCAGGGTCTTTTCAACGACGGTCAGATCGAGATGGGTTTTTACATGGGTACGCAGGGGTGGGCCAACCCGCTCACCCAGTTACCTCCCAACACCGTTTTTGGCACCCCTCTACCGCAGATTAACCCCGGCCTGATGGCATACGCCACGACGGCGTGGGTTGATCCCGGTGCTACCGCTATCGCCAAAGTGGCCTATCCGAATACTACTGTGGTAACGGACCCTCTGGGGACTCCCTTTGCCACAATGTGGGCCAATTACACGACGGAGATCGACGCCAACAGGCCGGTGGAATGTACCTTCCTCCACTGGGTGGACGATGCCAATCAGACGGGCACTACCACCATTATCGGATTTCCCGCCCAGACGATCGAGTTCTACCCCTGGGATCTGGGCGTTGATCCACATTCGGTCGTTGGCGTCGGATACATCGACCCGGTTGCCGGATACGACGGCGACGGAACGGAATTTTTCGTCTGTCAGGATGGTTGGCCGGGGCCTCACGTACCGGTCGTCGGTGGGACCGGTCAGTACGTTGCCGTCCCGCTGGACTCATTCTGGTTGCAGAACGACTACGTTACCAACGTTCCCGAACCGTTCACGATGACGCTGCTGCTGATCGGCGGGGCCGGTTTATTCCTCCGCCGGAAAAGATAAACATAGTGGAATACGGCATGACGCAGGCCGCTGGTTGCGGACCTGGCAAGTTACGCCGGAAAAGACAGGTAAAGATAGAGGAGTACGAAAAATGAAAAAGACACTGATGCTTCTGGCGGTTTTGGCGTTACTGGCCACCCCAGCCGTGGCAAGGGACCACGGGCCGCTTGACGGGTGGGACCGCGCCGCCGATTACAGCACGTTCGCGCACTGGGAATTCAGCACGAACCAGTTGCCGTGTTACCCCGAAGAATACACGAACCCCTTCGGCGACGAGCCTTTTGCTGAATTCCCCACCGGCGGATGGGATTGGTCGGACGGCTGGCCGTGTCCTCCGGTAATAGGAGACCCGACCGGAAGCGGTAGCGGCACGTGTACCGGTTGGCACTGCACCAGTCTGGAAGGCGGAAAAATTACGCTGACAATCGCGAACAACGAAGAACCAAATGAGTACAAGCGTATCTTCCTCCAGATTACCTCCTCCAAGCAGCCTACGGGCGTTTCGACGACGGGCAGCGGTGGTGCTACCGGCGGCTACACGTCCGGCACGTTCCCGACCGGCAGGCCTGATGTCCAGGAAGGTACCCCCGCGCCGCCGTTTCCCGGTAGTTCGTGGTACACCTACAACTACGGCCTGACGATTCGACCGAACCCGGAATCGGAAACAATCACAATTGAGGTTCCCTACTGCACGGTAATCGACCAGATCGTCGTTGATACCGAGTGCATACCCGAACCGGCGACGATGAGCCTTCTGGTTCTGGGTGGCATCGGCGTGCTGGTGAGGCGACGCAGGAAATAGAAAAAGTTGGTTGACTGGTTGAAAGAGTGAGTATCCCCAAGCCCACGGACTGCGCTCCATGGGTTTGGGGGTTTAATCAAAAAAGACGCATTTCCCCCCTGCATATTCGTCCCGCATCGGTATCAAGGGACAAAGATTTGGGGGTACGGAACTTACGACTTTTCTCCGGCCCGGAATCAGCGAAATTTTATGTATTTTTACCGCTTACGGGCGGAATCCCTTGACAAATACAATCGCTGTGTGGTATATTTTGGGAGTTATGGTGACGTCGATTTCCCCAAAAACATCCCCTGGAAAGTCAGGGCGCGCTCTCAGGCTGCCGATTCGCACTTACGATGCGGCATTGAAGTACCTCTTTGCGCAGACGGACTACGAGCAGATGCTGCGAGTCCGTTACAACCGCGACACCTTCAGCCTGACTCGTATGAGGTCGCTCCTGAAGCGTCTTGGTGATCCGCATAAGAAGTTGCGCAGCGTCCATATCGCAGGGACAAAAGGCAAAGGTTCCACCGCGACGATGCTCTCGGCGATGCTCCATTCCTGCGGGCACAAGGTCGGGCTTTACACCTCACCGCACCTGATGGATATCCGCGAGCGGATACAGATAAACGGCGAACTCATCACACGCGCCGCCCTGACGCGATACATCAACAAAGTGGCTCCGCACGTCAAACGGATGGGCGACGACAAGCCGACCTTCTTCGAGATATTCACTGCCATTGCCTTTATGTATTTCGTGGATGAGGGGATCGACGTTGCCGTTCTTGAGACGGGTCTCGGCGGCCGGCTTGACAGTACCAACGTCGTCAAACCGATGGTGGTCGGATTCACCAACATCTCTCTGGATCACATACACCAGCTTGGCGACACGGTTGAAGCCATTGCCGGTGAAAAGGCGGGGATACTCAAGCGTGGCGTACCGGCAGTGTCGGTTCGTCAGGTTCCCGCCGTTGAAGCAGTTCTGGTAAAGGCGGCCAGGAAGGTCGATACGCCGCTGCTGATTACAGGGAAGAATATCGATTTCAGTTATCGTTTCGAGTCGTCGCGTGAGACCGGTCCGCAGACGCGAGTCTGCCTGACCACGCCTCGCAGCAAGTTCGAGCATCTTCCCGTCCCGTTGATGGGCGAGCACCAAGCATTGAATTGCGGACTTGCCCTTGCGCTGCTGGACCAACTAAAGGATCATGGTTTTGATATCGACGATGCCGCCGCCATTGAAGGGCTTTCCAGAGTCTCTCTTCCAGGCAGGATGGAACTGATCAGGGAAAACCCGCGAATCCTCGTCGATGGCGCTCATAACGGCGCTTCGATGGAGGCACTGATGCGGTCCGTCGGGCAATATATCCACTACGACTCGATGGTGGTAATTTTCGGATGTGCCGCCGACAAGGAAATTCCCGGTATGCTCGGTCAGTTGATGCGTGGAGCCGACAAAGTCATCTTCACCGCCAGCGACAACCCCCGCGCCGCCGACCCCGCCGACCTGGCAGAACGATATGAAGAGCGATCAGGAAGACCCGCACAAATAGCGCCCACACTCGCCGAAGCCGTCCGCATCGCCAACAACGCCGTTACTCGCGGAGACATCATCTGCATAACGGGAAGCTTCTACCTCGTCGGCGAAGCAAAGAAACTACTTGGGAAATAAAGCAGATAACGCTTTGTTACATTGAGCACCCAAAGCCGACGGATAGATATCCGTCGGTTTCGTTTTTAAAGTTTCGATCTTCGCAATGGTAAGCGCCGTAAATAGTATTACAATGGTCTCCAGTTTGTTTCTGAAAGGATCCCAACCGTGGCGGAAGAATTTTTCACTAGCGAGTTTGATAACGGACTGACGCTGGTAGCCCAGCGGATGCCGCATGTTTCCTCATCGGCGATAACAATCGCCCTACCGGCAGGGGTGTCCTGCGATCCCGACGACTCCGCAGGATCGGCATCAACAGCGTCGCTCTGGCTGCTTCGGGGAGCAGGTGACCGTGACACACGTCAAATCAACGACGTGCTGGATTCACTCGGATGCCAGCACCACGAAGCCGCCCAGAGCGAGCACCTACTCGTCTCGTCTGCTCAACTGGGAAAAAACCTCCCGGAAGTACTCGAAATCTACAGCGACATCCTCCGCAGGCCACGCCTGTCTGACGAGACCTTCAGCCCCTGCCGAGACCTCGTCGCGCAAACGCTCGAAGGTCTGGAAGATGAGCCGATGCGCAACTGCAACATACTTATCCGCGAAAAGTTTTATCCGCCACCATTGGGCAATCATCCGCTTGGTACGAAAGAGTCCCTGGCCGATCTGAAACCCAAATCGTTACGGTCGCACCTGAAAGACCACCTGACGCCGAACGGAACAATCATGGCGATAGCAGGACAATTCGACTGGGAAAAATTGTCCGAAACCATTGAGAAACACTTCGGCGACTGGGAAGGTCCGGCGCCAACCGAAGTATCCACCAGCCTGGCCCAACAGGGCGCAACGCATATAACCAAGGACACCGCCCAGGTCCAGATAACGCTGGCGTACCCGGCTTCGACGATTAATGATGAACTCTATTACGCCGCGCGGATAACGCAGATGATCCTCAGCGGCGGGATGGGCGCGAGGCTGTTCACCGAGGTCCGCGAAAAGCGATCGCTGGTCTATGCGGTGGTAGCACGATACCACAGCCTCAAGGATTTCGCCGGTTTGTTTGTCTATGCCGGTACGACGCCGCAACGGGCACAGGAGACCCTTGACGTAACGGTCGGCGAGTTGCGCCGTCTGGCTGACGGCGTGTCCGAAGATGAACTGGCACGCGCAAAGATACAACTAAAGAGCGCCCTGATTATGCAGGGCGAATCAACGTCCGCCCGCGCCGATGCGCTGGCAGGAGACTTCCATCACCTGGGTCGTCTGCGAGGTCTGGATGAAATTTCCAGGGCGATTGACGCCGTAACCGTCAATGACGTAATGGAATACGTCCGCGCGTATCCAGCCGAGAACCTGACAACATTGACCATCGGACCTGATAAACTCCAGGCTCCGAATCCGACATAACACACACCGGAGATTCACATGCAGTTCAAGCAACAGACCCTCCCAAACGGACTGACGATAATCGCCGAGGTAAATCCATCCGCCGCTTCAATGGCAACGGGATTTTTCGTCCGCACCGGAAGCCGGGACGAATCGCCCACGCTACCGATTTCCGGCGTGAGCCACTTCCTCGAACACATGATGTTCAAGGGAACCGACCAACGAAGCCCGTTCGACATCAACCGCGAATTCGACGAAATGGGAGCGGCATACAACGCCTTCACCTCCGAAGAGAACACTGTGTACTTCGGAGCGGTGCTGCCGGAATTTCAGGACCGCG
>DAOVLV010000392.1 GCA_030631085.1 Planctomycetales bacterium
CAATCGGATTTCGCTGTTGAGGCTTCTGCTTGTTGCGCCGTTCGTGGTGATGTTGCAGAACCATCAGTCCCATCCGGTGTATCGTTATGTGGCGATAGGGTTGTTCGCGTTCATGGCGGCGTCCGACGTTCTGGACGGATACCTGGCCCGACGGTTGGATGCCAGAAGTCGTCTCGGAGCGATTCTCGACCCGCTGGCCGATAAGACGCTGATTATCTGTGCGGTCGTTTTGCTTTCGCTTCCTCACTCGGCTGTTGCCGGTGCGACACTGCCCGGATGGATCGTCGTAGTGATTGTCGGAAAGGACCTGTGGGTTATCGCGGGGTTTCTGATTATCTTCCTGCTGACCGGAAATGTGCACGCCCTTCCGTCCTGGCCAGGGAAGATTTGCACAGCCGGGCAGGTCGCCATGGTCGCAGCGGTGCTTATCAGCCCGGAACTGAACCTCCTGGGCATGAAGATCGGAACGCATCTGGCGATGGTTTTGTGGTATGCTGTAGCCGGGTTGTGTGCTATGTCGGTAGTCAGTTACACGCATATAGGGCTGACGTTTGTAGCGGAGGCCGATACTGATCACGCCAGCGACAGCGAAGATAAGGTCTTGTAAATTGAACGGAGGTGCGAACGTGCCGTTTTCGCCAATTGAAGAAATTTTGGAAGAGATTAACGCCGGTCGGCTTATCGTGTTGGTTGATGACGAGTCGCGCGAGAACGAGGGCGATCTTGTATGTGCAGCCGAGAGCGTTACGCCGGAGATAATCAACTTCATGGCCAGTTACGGGCGGGGCCTGATATGTCTGCCAATGACGAACGAGAAGGCCGACGCTCTGGCGCTGTATCCCCAGGCGACGGACAACACGTCGCGTTTCAGCACGGCATTTACGGTAACTATCGACGCAGCCACGGGGATTACCACGGGCATATCGGCGGCAGACCGGGCGCGGACAATCGAGTTGGCCTGTCGGTCCGAAGTCGTCGCAGGCGATTTCGTTCGTCCCGGCCATGTTTTCCCGCTGCGTGCGCGCGACGGCGGAGTGCTTGTCCGGGCGGGACAAACCGAAGGGGCCGTCGATCTGGCACGACTGGCGGGAATGAAACCCATCGGCGTTATCTGCGAGATTATGAACGACGACGGGACTATGGCAAGGGTTCCCGACCTGAAAAAGTTCTGCGCCACCCATGGCCTGAAGATGTGCGCCATCGACGCCCTTATCAAGTATCGCCTTCGACGGGACCGCCTTATCGAGCGGGCCGTCGAGTTTGACATATCGCTCGCTGCCGGCGATTTCCACCTGATTGCCTATGAGTCTCAGGTGGACCCCGAGCCGCACATCGCCCTGTGCAAGGGGCCTGTCGGTCGGCTTGACGAATCGGGCAAACCCGTACCGTACGACAAGCCCGCACTGGTTCGCGTCCACAGCGAGTGCCTGACCGGCGATGTTTTCGACTCGTTGCGGTGCGATTGCGGGGCGCAGCTGCAAACAGCACTGGCCGTCATTGAAAAAGCCGGCGCGGGCGCTTTAATCTATATCCGACAGGAAGGACGCGGCATCGGGCTGATAAACAAACTCAAGGCCTACAAACTCCAGATCGAGCAGGGGCTTGATACCGTCGATGCCAACATCGATCTTGGCTTTGAGCCTGACCATCGCGATTACGGTATCGGAAACCAGATTCTCCGTGACCTTGGTCTGTCGAAACTCCGCGTGATGACGAACAACCCGAAGAAAATTTACGGCCTGGATGGCTTCGGACTTCAGATTGTCGAGCGTGTAAGTCTGCAAATCCCACCCCACGACCACAACCGCCATTACCTGAAGACGAAGAAAGACAGGATGGGACATATACTGGATGGTCTTTAGGGAATAGGAACTTGGGATTAGGGACAAGTATTCCGTAATACCCGGCGGTCGCGGCTCGTTTATCTCCCACCAGCGCATCAAGTTTGTGCGCTGGGTATAAGAATCTCAGCCTGCCTGCTTTGCCGGTGTTTTGTCGTTTATGCGAAAGGAATCTCGAATGGAAACAATAGTTCTTTCGGCAGCGGATGTGGCGGAATGCCTCAAGCCCGAAGATGCTATCGAAGCGGTGCAGTACGTTCTGAATGAATGGGGCAAGGGCAATATCGTCATGCCCGCCAAGATCACCCTCGATATGTCCAGAAGCGCCGGTGAATCCTGGTCGAATGCAATGCCGGCGTATGTTGTCTCTCGAAATGCCGCCGGCATCAAGTGGATTGGAGGCTACAAGACCAACGCAAAGCGAGGCCTGCCCTATATCATGGGGGTTGTTGTCCTGACCGATCCGGAAACGGGCCAAACGCTTGCCATCATGGACGGCAGAGACATAACGAACCTGCGTACCGGCGCCTCGGCTGCGGTCTCCGCCCGGTACCTGGCTGGAGAGGACCTGCAAACCATCGCGATCGTCGGCGCCGGCGTCCAGGGAAGGACCTCTGTAACCTGCCTGCATCATTTTTACCCGTCAGCCCAGGTGCGAATTGCCGATATTTCGGCCGAAAGACGCAAGACCTTCCAAAATGAGATGTCCCGCCGACTCGGTATGGATATCGTCGAATCC
>DAOVLV010000212.1 GCA_030631085.1 Planctomycetales bacterium
GGGACGACGCTGTGTCCGGGCGATCCCGGTTCAATCAAACTGCTGCGCGATATGTACGACGAGTTCCTCCCGCTCTTCGAGGCGACTGACTTCAACGTCTGCTGCGACGAGCCGTGGGAACTCGGTAAAGGCAGAAGCCGGAAGCAGGCCGAAAAAATCGGCGTCGGACGAGTGTACCTGGATTTCATCCTGAAGATTCACAAACTCTGCCGAAAGCATGGAAAGCGAATGAACATGTGGGGCGACATCGTCCTGGACCACCCGGAAATCATCCCGGAGATTCCAAAAGACATCGTTATGCTCAACTGGGACTATTACCCCAAGGCCCGGAATATGCGGCGGACGCATGAATTCACCGACGCCGGCCTGCCGGTCTTCTGCTGCCCGGGCACGAACGGATGGTCGTCGCACGGCACGCGGATGGACCAGGCCGTCAGTAACGTCGCAAAGTTCGCCCGCATCGCCAAACGATGCGACACCGAAGGCCTGCTCAACACCAACTGGGGCGATTACGGACATCGCAACAGCCTTGGCGTCAGCCTCCACAGCCTCGCCCACGGCGCAGCCTGCGCCTGGGCCGTTACCAAAGTAAATCACAACCGCTTCACAGAACGATTCTGCCGCCACGCCTTCGGCGACCGGACCGAAAAACTTTCAGCCGCACTGCGCACGCTCGGCGCCGAACCGGGATATTATCTCTACCACGCCCTCGTCGAACCGTTCGACCTGAAGAAGTCCGTCTCTCTCGGCGGCGCACTGGGAACGCCCCAACGAGTTATGGACAGCCCGAAGATAAAGTCAGCCGACCTGCGGCGGCGACTGGCGGAGATGAAGAACCTGCGGATACCGAAAATCGCCGGCCTGGGCGAATTTGAGGCGATTGCGATGGAAGAGTTCGACCTGGCCCGGCGGATGGACGCCCTCGCCTGCCGGCGGATACTTCTCGGCCGCGACCTCCACGCCGGAAAGAAAATCTCCGCCGCTGTGCTGCGAGGTCTCGCGCGTGATATGCGGGCGATGGCTGACGATTTCGCCCGACTCTGGCGCACCCGCAACCGCCCATCGCGCCTCCGCGACAACCTCGCCGCATTCAAACAAACCATCACCGAAGCCGAAAGACTCGCCTGAAAACCAAAAGAACCGGGTCAGCGCAGCCTTTTTATACGCTGCTCTTCGGCAGGAATAATTCCTCACAAGTAGAAATAAAGTATGAGTCGGTCATACCGGCAATGAAGTCTATCGCCAATTGGGGGTGTGATTGTTTCTGCCAGTCCCGGATGTCATCGTTCAGGAAATCCGCAAGTACCCCAAGGCAATCTTCGCGCCCCCTTCGGAGAACTTCAATGTCCCCTTTTGTTTCCTCCAGTCGCTTCATTAAAAAGTCAAAGAGGAGATTTATCGCTCTTTCTATCTGGGTAAACTGACGCGTTGCCGCATCTGTCTTATAAATATACTTTTTGTTGAACTTGTACAAAGCATTCATGGCTTCGTGGACATCGCTGCCAACAGAAATGCAATCACTCCGCGAATCATTTTGCGTTAACTCGCTGACTAGGCTTGCTATAATTTCGCGGTTGTTTATACCAAGGACTCGCTTGACCACGCTGGGCAACTGATCCTCTGTAACCAACTTCAGGTCTATCGCATCTTCAAGATCCCTGCCAAGGTAGGCCACCTTATCTGCCCACCTAACAACGCATCCTTCAAGGGTCGCCGGCTTTGCATCACCCTGATCCATTGAGGTTAAAGCCTCAATCTTTTTATGCCTATCGGGAGCGAGTTCTTTCTCAAATCCTTCACCGTTATGGCAAGCAATGCCGTCCCTTACAGCAAAAGTCAAATTAAGTCCCCGATAGTCGGGATATGGCGAGTCCAAGAGATCAACAACCCTCAAACTCTGAATTTCGTGCGCGAATGAAAGACTGTGTTTTTTTGCGATCTTGTCAAGGATTTCGCCGCCCCTGTGCCCAAACGGAGCATGTCCCAAGTCATGCCCTAGAGCAATCGCTTGAACCAGATCCTCATTGAGTCGTAGATATCTTGCGATCGTTACCGCGACAGAAGCAACGTGCAGGCTGTGTTCCATTCTTGTGCATAGATGATCGTTCTTGGGGGAGATAAATACTTGCGTTTTGTGTCTGAGCCTGCGAAATGCGCGCGAGTGCAAAATTCGCGTGTAATCGCGGTGGAAATCCAGTCGAAAGTTATCCGGTTCCAATTTGATACTGCGGCGACTCGCTTTTGGGTTATCTGACCGGGTTGCGTTCAATGAAAGACGCGCGTTCTCGTCCTGTTCAAGTTTGGTCCTCACAGAGCCTTGTTTGCTTTCCATCTATTGCTCCTGCTTCCTGTACAGCATCAGTCGCCCCAGCCGACAAGCTGCACATTCGACTTGTGGTCAACTATTATATTAACAATGGCCGCCAATCCCTCATGGTTTTCAAGCGCGCTTGAAATCTCGCTGCCCAAGCGAGAATGCGCCATAATTTCATGTTCTCTCTCTGCCGCATCTATGCTGGCCGACCCGGCTTTTTGAACGCCCTCATTAACCGCCACAACAACATCGTCGAAAGTCTGGCAGAGACGAAAATCGAACAAACCGCTTACCAGCGGGTTATCTTGTCCGGAGAAAGCGCTCCTCATGTCCGCTTTATAACCAACAACAACTTTACCGCGAGCCCATGCCATCGCCGCTTCTGAGACAGTACCCTCATCGGGAACACGACCATTAAGATTGGCAACTACGACATCGCACCCATGCAGGACTTGGTACACATCCAGCGCAAAAATTGCCTCAGACATTAACTGCCCGGATTCTTCGTTGGACAGACCCGAGGAAACAAGAGCGTCTATGCACTTTGTTAGTTCGAGGCCGTCTCGCTGAGGCAGGAAAGTCTCAAAGCCATCCTCCTCCAGCCCATGAGCAAGCAAGCTCATTTCTTCTTGCTCTTTCTCGGTAAAAAGCGGGCCAGCGCAATAGACGCGTCCTTTCATTGTCTCTCTCCTGATTATAATCGCCTCTTCGGGCACCAGCACTGCTTCTGATGCCGCATGGTATTGCTCTGGGTTTTCTCGGTCAAACGATTTTAAATAAATCCCGTTTCTCTCCATACCGGCCACGTAAGCCCGCGCCGATGACTACGCGGACATTTCGCGGGGGACTTACCGTGTTGCGCCGGCTATACTGCATTGATGCGAAGCAGGCCGGGGCGAAAAATACGGTTGAAGTCGTCGCCGGAGGAGTTGCGGGCCTCCGGCATACTACTTGATAATTCCATCGCCGAGGGCGACATAGACCTGGCGGGAATCTTCGGAAATTCGCGCCCGGTCGAGATCGAAATCGGAAGCGGCAAGGGCAATTTTCTTCTTCGACACGCGAAAGACAGGCCGGAGATAAACTTACTGGGAATCGAATGGCTTACCGGCTACGCCGCATACGCCGCAGACCGCGCCGGCCGGGCCGGATTGGTGAACGTCCGCCTGTTGTGCGCGGATGCCGGAGAGGTTTTCGCAAAATCCCTGGCCTGCGAATCCGTCCAGCGTGTGCATATCTATTTCCCCGACCCCTGGCCCAAGCGAAAACACCATCGCCGTCGATTAATCCAGCCCGTTTTCGTCCGAAACCTTCGCCGGACGCTTCGCAAGGGCGGAACTGTTCATATCGTTACCGACCATGCCGAGTATTTTCAGCACATCCGCCACATCCTGGGATCCGCCGACGGTTTTGCAAATCTTGAAACTGCCGAGGCTGAGGCTGTCGGCTCAAACTTCGAGAAGAAATATGTCGCCGACGGTCGGCGTTTTTATGCGGTAACGGCCTTTCGGTGCGGTTGATTTAGCAGAGGTTGTGGGTTTGTGCCTATACCTGCCCGGTCTGGCGAAGTTTCTCCATCGCCTCGTCCATGCCTTGCTTGCCGATCACGATGAGCGTATCGCCTTCGTTTATTGTCGCGTCCGGACCCGGGTTATACAGTGTTTCCCGGCCTGGGCGGTGTATTGCTGCCACCATCGCCCCGGCACGGGCCGGAAGAGCCAGGTCCAACAGCGTTTTACCGGCGATGGGGGAATCAGGTTTTATCGTTAACTGTTCCATCTCCAAATCTACGCCCTTGTGGGCCATTTCCACAAAATCCGCAATCGCCGGGCGCAGCAGGACATCGGCAATGCGGTTGCTCCCGATAATGAGGGGGCAAATCACTCGCGTCGCACCGGCCTTTGTGAGTTTGTCTTGGGCCGACAACTCCTGTGCACGAGCGATTATATCGAGCGACTCGTTCAGCCCGTGGGCTGAAAGCGTCAGGAAAACATTGGCTGCATCGTCCGGCAAGGCCGCTATGAGTGACGACGCCTTCGCAATGCCCGCCGCCAACAGAACGCTCTCTTCCTGTGCGTCGCCGAGCAGATACAGCACCCCGTCCTGTTCCGCCTGTGCCGTCTTTCCCGGCGAATTATCAATAACGACCACCGGTCGGTTTCCCTCTTTCAGCAACCGTGCTATTCGGCGTCCCATTCGACCGTAACCGCAAACGATCACATGTCCCGATAGTGATGCTATTTTTCGTTCCAATTGCCTTCTCCCAAACAGACCCCTGATCCTGCCTTCCACGACCGCCGCTACAATAAGAGAAAGAGCCACCGCTCCAGTTGTTACGCCCCCCAGAAGAACAAAGATAGTCCA
>DAOVLV010000426.1 GCA_030631085.1 Planctomycetales bacterium
GCTGTAGGCGTATTCATGGGCCTTGTTGTATAAATCGAGCATTACCGATGAGTTTGACGCCTTGTGGTCAGCCAGGGAGACATACGTCCTGTAGAGCATCTGACTGGTCTTGGACAGGAGAACATTGTTGCCTCTTTCTTCAGCGGCCTGTCGCGTTTTCAACAGGTCCGCCAGGGCTATTCTGGGATGACCGGCGCTGAATGCGTTCACCGCCCGACGATAAAGCAGGTCCGGGATTTTTTCAGGCGGAACCTTCTTTATCCGGTCGGTAAGGTCCGTATGTGTATCCTCGAAGGCGAAATACGCCGACAGTCCGGCGGCATTGGCGGCTATCATCTTACCATCGACGCAGATAAGGTTGCCCAGTATCGAGCCGGAATCCACCAGCGGCGGGCGGGAGACACTGAAGTCTGCCAGAGATACTCGAATGATCTCGCCTCGGCCTGACGCCAGAATCGAGTCGGTCGTTACCGCTGGGCGACCGTGGACGCCGCTGAGTTCTTCTGC
This sequence comes from Planctomycetales bacterium, assembly GCA_030631085.1. Lineage (GTDB taxonomy): Bacteria > Planctomycetota > Phycisphaerae > SM23-33 > SM23-33 > JAUWNJ01. The sequence goes on from DAOVLV010000426.1 coordinate 508, forward strand.
CTTCCAGACATCCTGTCCGTTCACGGCATCAATTACAATCATCCCATCACCCGACAGGAGTAATCGCGAACCATCGACGGCGGTCAGGTCCCGTTGGTTGCGACGATCAACGCTCCAGTCCAGTCGTCCCGTATCCGTCTGCAATGCCAGCAGATTTCCACAATCGGCGGGAAGGCAGATCGCCCTTCCCCTGGTAACCACGATGGGATTCGGCGGGACAGACAGTCCCAAATTGCGCTGGTACTGATAGGCCCAGAGTGATCGTCCCGTATCGGTGTCAAATGCCGCAATAACTCCGGCGTTGGTAACGACGAAGACCTTTCCGCCCGATACCGCCGGAGGACTGGTCCGGTCCTGCCGGTTGTTCCGGTATCTGCCGTACCGCGAGGCCTGCATAGGCATCTGCGCGATCATCGTCTCCCACACCATCCGGCCGTTTTCGGCGTTCAGGCATACGAGGTAATGGGATTGTGTGTACTCGACAATGGTGTACAATCGTCCTGCAACATAAGTCGGGGCGGTCAGGAATTTCGCTCCGCGAATCAAGGCGCTGTCGCCTTCGCCGCCGCCTATCTGCCAGAGCATCCGCCCCTGATTGGAAATCGAAAACGCCGTGAGAACGGAGGTGTCCGCGGACTGCTGAGGTGCCGATCTTCCCCAACCCATATGAACGTAATACGCCTGCCGCTGCGGGAACCCGCCGATCGCGAAAACCCTTCCACCGCCGGCTGTTACCGTCCATAAACCGCGGTCTTCAATTCTCATGCTGGGGGAACTACCGTAGTACACTCGCCTGCTTCCGGAGGACTTCTTATTATGGAATAAAGGAAAATCAATCGTCTCCCATGTCTCGCCCGTCGGAAGATCGATCGCTACGACGCCCCTGGCGGCACGGTACAGCACCGTCTTACCGACGACAATCGGGTGAATCATTGCCGGAACGACCATCTCTCGATTCTTGTTGCCGACGCGTCGGATAAAGATCACCCGTCCCTCGCGCAGTAGCACTTTTGTCGGCGTCTGCGAGGCGCGACGAGGTTGGTTGGGGGAAAAACTCGATATGGTGTTGATGTCGGGATTGCTCGCTATGTCGCCGTCGAGCGTACTCCATCGCGGGTTAAGCACAGGTCTGGCCGGACTCATCACAGCCACTGAGTCGGGCGCGCCGGCAAGCGAAGGCCAACCTTCCTTATAGTGTACCTCGTCCAGCGGAGGGGATTTCGCCAGCATCCGTTGCGCAAATTTAACGACGTTTTCATCCCTGCCTCCGAAAGCGGCAACGGCCTTGGGATGCCGCTTGACCAGCAGGTCTAATATCTTCGCTGCGTATTTGGATTCACCGGCGAAGTGATGCGCCACGGCAATCCTCGCCAGCAGAACCGCCTCGTCCTTCGGCTCCGGCTTGGAACCATCCCGCCCATTGACCGAAACAACCCTTCGGAAGCAGCGGGCTGCTTGTGAAAATTCGCCACGGTCGAACAATACTGCGCCAAGCACCTCAAGGGCGCGCGAACCGTAACTCGTGTACATGTA
>DAOVLV010000076.1 GCA_030631085.1 Planctomycetales bacterium
GGAAATCTGAAGCAAAACCTGGACAGGGATGCCGTCAGAATCTACATCGTCGGTTCGGCGGCAGATATGCCGACAGGCCCAAAACAATGGATTTTTTCGACGCATCGGGCAAAGGTAGTTGCGGATTTCCTGGGAAAGTCGCTCGTGAACGAAACGGATGATCGGTCATGGAAACTGATCACATGGGGCGCAGGCGCCGGAAAAAAACAACGACACGACGCGTCGGCACGAAAGGAATTCATTCGAATCGCAATCATTGGGGTGGAGTAATACCATGGCAGAAGAAGAAACAGACTCTCAATCAGTCGCAGACGCTCTGACGGGCAATGACGAAGGCGGTTCAGGCGGAATATTGAGCAAGATACTGCGTTTCGCGCTTCCTGTGGGGATTCTCGTACTCGCAGCCGGTGCCGGATATTTCGCCAACCAGATGACCGGCGGGTCAGGTACTCCGTCAAAAGCGGCTGCGGAAGAAGACAATCCGCCACCACCGTCCGACGACGAAGAGTACACCTATTACGTCATGGAATCAATCGTCGCCAATCCCAACGTACCGCGACTCGAACGGTACATCAGCGTAACGCTGACACTGAAAATCCGAAAAGACGATTATGACAAAGCCTCCGAAGTCATAGAAGAAAAGATGCCGGAACTGAAAAACAGTCTGATCCTGTACCTCTCAGACTGCTCGCTTGATGAAATTCGCGGAAAAAAGAATCTCAACCGCATCCTGCGCGAAATTCAGGACTCCTTCAACGAGAGACTCTGGCCTGACCAGCGACCATTAATAGTCGAGGTTGGCTACGAGAGATGGGTGATTCAATGACGTCGGAAGCGTCAAAATTCGACCGGATGATCAGCAACTTACTCACCGCTGCGAAAAAACAATCATCCTCTGCGCCCGAAGAACCCGAAGCCATTGATTACGATTGGGATTCACCCTCGTCCTTCACACTGTCCGAACTCGAAAACCTGGAGACGTTCACAGCACAGGCCGGGATCGAAATCGCAAAGGCATTAAGCGGGCAAATCCGCGAGGAAGTCGAATTACAGGCCGATAAACCCCAACAGTATTACGCCGAAAAACTCCCACTTCTGCAAAGCGAAACTGCCAACTTCTGCATATCGCTTTCAACCGAGGGGTCCAAGGCCTGCGGATTGATAGCGATTCCCGGCAGTCAGACCATCGAATGGGTCGCGAAGGTACTGGGCGGTTCTGCCGGTAATTCAGAGCAGGAACGGAAACTCTCTTCACTGGAAGCGGCACTGTTGCAGGATATTCTCGATGCGGTAACAAAGGCGTTTTCGAACGCATTCAGCCAGGCCGGTGGAAAAACCCTCAAGCCGGGGACAGAAATATCCCCAAAGGCCGAACTACCAGAGGCGAATCCGAGCGACGAGTACACGCTTCTGTCGTTTCGGACAGGCCCGGACGAGAATCAGCCGACAATTTCAATTATCCTGACATGCGACGTCCTCGCCGGCGCTGCCGGGGGCCGAAAGGATGGGCAAGATAACGAATCACCGGAAAACATGAGAAAAAAGATGCTCACCACCGTCGAACAGGGATATGTAGAAGGATATGTGAGCCTGGGAACGGCAGACCTGACCATACGCGAGGTTATGGACCTTGAAGAAGGCGACGTGATGCTGATCCATAAAAGGATCGACGAACCGGCTGAATTTATCGTACACGGTAACGCAGTCCTGTCGGGATACCTGTCCCGTTGCGAAGGTCAATACGCTTTGCGTATAGCCGAGCCGAAAAAAACCACCAGTAAAGGGAAAAAACGCTGAAGGAATTTCTGAAAAACCGGTCTTTCCGTAACATGGGCGTCCCGCCCATGCGTCGCAGGACCGTCCCAGTCATGATACACACGGGCGAGACGCCCGTGCTACTAAAAAAGGATAAAACCAATGGCTGATACACAAACAGCAGAAGCAGAAACGACAGAACAAACCGAACAAGCCCCGGAAGCGAACGATGATTCCGTGCAGGTACAGGAAGCGGACCTGCCCGAATCAGCCGATAAACTCACCGGCGGGGGCAATGGACAGATCGACATCCTCCTGGAATCGACAATGCCGGTATCGGTCCAACTCGGCCAAGCCAGCGTCCAGGTGCAGAAACTGCTCCAGATGGGTCCGGGTTCAGTCTTGAAACTCGACAGAAAGGCCGGCGAACCGGTGGATGTGTTCCTTCGAGGGACCAAATTCGCCACGGGACAACTGGTCGTCGTAGGCGAGCACATCGGCATACGTATAAAGGAAATACTCTCAACGGAAACAGAACAGGACGACAGCGAAGAGGGTTAGTTAAAAAAAAGAAAAAAGGTGGGACTCCGCAGAGTTCACCCCCTGAGGCCCTGTACCAGCCTATTCACTATCAACTTCAGCGGGGAAAAAAGGGGAACAAAATGGTTCGTTCACACAGTTTCGCATGGATTTTGGTTTCTGTATTGTCTCTTGCTCTCTCGGCGCCTTTGCAGGCTGGGATTACGCCCAGCGGAGACGTTGACCCGATTAACCATTCATGGTGGACCGGCGGCGGAAGCAGTTTAACGGATGCCTACATCGGCAAAACCGCTGCCGGCAGCGTAATCGTCGATCTCGGCAGCGATTTGAGTTCATCCTATGGCTACATCGGTTATACCGAGGCAACCAACAGCAAGGTAACAATTGATGGTTATGGTTCGACCTGGGCCAACAGCGGCGGTCTCTTCGTCGGCTACGATGGTCAGGGTACGTTGAATATCACCAATGGCGGGGCCGTCAGTAATACCTATGGCTACATCGGTTGTTGGTTTAACGTCACCGGCGTGGTAACGGTCGATGGCAACGGTTCGATCTGGGCCAACAGCGGCTCGCTCTGCGTCGGCTACGATGGTCAGGGTACGTTGAATATCACCAATGGCGGGATTGTCAGTAATACCTGTGGCTACATCGGTATTGAGCATGGCACCGGCGAGGTAACAGTTGATGGTAATGGTTCGACCTGGACCAACAGCGGCGATCTCATCGTCGGCTGCGAGGGTCAGGGGACACTGAATATCACCAATGGCGGGGTCGTCAGTAATACTACGGGCTACATCGACTCCATCGGAGAGGTAACGGTCGATGGCAACGGTTCGACCTGGGCTAACACCTACGGCCTCTTCGTCGGTCTCCATGGTCAGGGTACGTTGAATATCACCAATGGCGGGGCCGTCAGTAATTCCTATGGCTACATCAGCTCTTGGTCCGACTCCATCGGAGAGGTAACAGTCGATGGAAGCGGTTCGACCTGGGCAAATAGTGGAAACCTCTCCGTTGGCCACTACGAGGGTCAGGGAACGTTGAATATCACTAATGGCGGAGCCGTCAGTAATTCCTATGGCTACATCGGCTTTTGGTCCGACTGCATCGGCGAGGTAACAGTCGATGGAAACGGTTCGACCTGGACAAATAGTGGAAGCCTCTTCGTCGGCCACCACGAGGGTCAGGGAACGTTGAATATCACCGATGGTGGAACCGTGACGGTTGGTGGTAACCTGAGCATCAACAGTCAAAGCACGTTAAACATTCTCCTGGCCAGTCCAGGCGATCCGTTACTGAATGTCGCGGGTGATGCCACACTTAATGGTATGCTTAACGTCGATCTTGCCAGCGGCTTCGCATTGAACCAAGGCGACCTGTTCATCCTGATCGACCTGACCGACATCAGTAACACAATCACCGGCACGTTTACAGGTTTGGCTGAAGGCGATAGCGTGGGCAACTTCGATGGCCTAGACCTGCTAATCAGCTACGCCGGAGGCGATGGTAATGATGTAACCCTTTCAGCCATTCCTGAACCTGCCACGCTGTCGCTGCTGGTTATGGGCGGGTTGGCATTGATTCGTCGCAGGCAGAAATAGCCAATCAGGCCGATAATCCGGGGACACAATACTGGTTTTGTTGACTTGAAATTAGAATTAAGGGAATTAAGGGGACAAAATTAAGTGGGTAGGCTGGGACGAAGTCCCACCTTACAAAACTGCGACAAAAATAGAAAAGGTGGGACTACGCCAAAGCTCCGTCCCAGCCTACCCACTGCCGCAAAGGTAATCCGGTAATCCGGGGACACAATACTAATTTTATTGACTTGGACCTCGAAAATCAGTAATTGTGTCCTCATATTACCGTCAGATTACCCAAAACTGTGGGAGTAGTATCTGGACACACAGATATTGGGGAGGTCATGAAAATATGGATAAAAACCAAAAGGCATCGCTGGGATGCGGCACGCTCATACTGATTGGTCTGATCGTGATGTTCTTCGGAAACATGGGCCAAAAGGATATGGCAAAGCAGATTCGCAGCCTCAGCGACGACATTCAAAAACTGGAACGATCTGTTACGGCACAAACGCGTCAGATTGAATCGCTCAACGAGAGAATGAAATCTCCCCTAGAGGTCATTCCAACCTGGCCACCCAAAGCCGATAGCATCAAGTCTGAACAAATCACCCCCTCTGGTCACGACGTCGATCTTGCCCTTATCAAACGCAAGGATGGCTCTCCCGCTGTCCGATGCACGTTTGCGAAACGCAAAGAAGGCTATAATGTTTATCTGATTAGTGTATTTGCTTACTCGAAAAAGCGGTTTGTGGGTTTGCATCAGCGGTTTGAAGAGAGCGGCGATAGCGAGTCTGGTGTCCTGACGATGGGTATCCCGTCCCTCCCGAAGGGAACGGACCGTATAGTGATAAGATACCAGTCCTTCGCGTTCGACCGCAAGCAGTGGCCAGCGAAGAGGTTTAGTCTTTGGTACAGGTTCACTGGGAGCCGGTTTACGACAGCAATTCCCTTGGGAGAACGAGACTGGGATTGGCGATTCGAACGAGGCCCTGTCGATTGTAACCTAGGCCGGTGGTTGACAGACTCCAAGGCTCGATTCTCGCGGCAAACCGAGGCGACAACGGTCATCACGAAGAAGAATCTGCCTAAGCAAAGCTGATACCCTCCGCGTTGCGCAAGGGGTTATAGGGGGGGGTAAGGGGACAGACCTGCCTGCCTGCCGGCAGGCGTATCATCTCTCATTGACCTTATCTTTCGCCCTGCAAAACAGGGCCTGAATTGCTCCAAAACAGTAGTAAATGTAAAGTTTTTCGACGTTTTTTCGTTCTGCGCGTCTGATTCTTTCACGTCTAACGCCTCGAAAGAGATATTTTATCGCGGAAATCGCTTAAAACGCCCTGAAAACAGGGGTTTTCGGCTCTGGCACGGTATGTGCATCTCTTACGGGATATGAATACTGCGCATACATCGTCTAAACACATCGGAATCGTCTGGCGGGCCTCTGCCGCAACGGCTGCGATTATAATCGTGCTGCTAATGACGGGAAACGACTCCCCCGCCTCGGACACCCCCACTACCACTACCGCCTCGGCTCCGACCACCACAACTTCCAAACCGGCGACTACTTCGGTTCCACCCAAGCCCGATAAGACGAAACTAAAGGAAGTGCCGCCCTATGACCCCTCTAACCTGATGTGGCAAATGCTGGCTGCGATTGTGGTAATCCTGATCCTCGGCACGCTGGCTTATGTCGTCGTCAAAAAGGTGCTGCCGAAAATAGGTCAGACCACGGGGAAGCGTATTTCCCTCCTGGAAACCGTTTATCTCCAGCCAAAGCAGGCATTGCACCTGATACAAGTCGGTTCCCGAAAACTCCTCATCGCCAGTTCGCCCGAAGGACTGGTCAGGCTTGACGACGTAACCGACGCGATAGGACCCGATTACGCCGAAACAGCCCAGCGAATCGAAGACGCGGAAAAGGCGAGCGAAAACAAGCAAGACGTCGCAAAATGAACACTTTATCACGAAAAGCAGTATTGGTTCTCTTGCTGGTCATCTTGGCCGGCGGCGGTGAGGTTTTCGCGCAGGCGGCGGACGCCCCACCGCCCAAGCCGGAGAAATCGTCCCTTCCGACTCCGCAGGAAGTACTGGATCTCGTTGACAAAGCCACCTCCGGCGAAAAAGCAGATGAGGCGGGCAAACCCGGCAAGCCCGGCGACTGGTCTGCCCCGGTAAAACTGGCGGTCGTATTCGCCATTCTCGCCATTCTTCCGAGCCTGCTGGTGATGATGACGTCGTTCACGCGAATCATCATCGTCCTGTCGTTCCTTCGCAGGGCGCTGACCACGCAGAACATCCCCCCGACAATCGCCATAATCGGTCTGGCGCTGTTCCTGACGCTCTTTACGATGGCGCCGACGTTCACGCAGATTAACGCCCAGGCAGTCCAGCCTTACATGAACGACCAGATGAACTTCGCCGATATGTGCGCCAAAGCCAACAATCTGCTGAAGGTTTTCATGTACCGCCAGACCCGCACGGAAGATCTTGAGTTGTTCCTGGAAATGGCCGGTACCGAACAACCTGAATCGGTGGAAGACATACCGTCGCATATAATGATCCCCTCGTTTGCAATCAGCGAATTCCGCAAGGCATTCGAGATGGGTTGTTTAATCTTCATCCCGTTCCTTCTGGTCGATCTTGTAACGTCGGGCATCCTGTTGAGTGCGGGTATGATGATGCTCCCGCCGGCGATGATCTCTCTTCCTTTCAAGATAATCCTGTTCGTGCTGGTGGACGGATGGCGGCTGATCGCGAACACATTGATATCGAGTTTTCATTGAGGCGAATGAAATGGACGCTGATCTGGTTCTGTTTATAGGTCGAAGGGCGCTGGAAACGGCGATGCTGATGGCAGCGCCGTCGCTTGGAGTAGCGTTAGTCATCGGTGTTGTCGTCGCCATGATCCAGGCGGTTACTTCCATCCGCGACATGACGATGGGACTGGTGTTGAAGATCGCCTGCATCGGTGTCACGCTGCTTATCTGCGGCGGTTGGATGATGCAGGTCGCCGTCGGATTCACCTCGGAGATATTTAATCACATTCAGGCTGTAGGATTGGGGCAATAACATTGGATGAATGGATTTCCATTCTGTTGCCGTTTGCATTGCTCATGGCGAGAGTTGCGGGTTTCATGCTGGTTAGTCCGATTTTTGGATGGCGGGCTGTGCCGGTTATTATTCGAGGCAGCACGGCTGTGCTGATTACCGTGTTTTTCGCCGCGATCATGCCGCCGCCCGTCAACGCCGCCGGTACGAACTGGCTATGGGCGGTCGTGCTTATCGGAATCGAGACCACAATAGGATTGGCTTTGGGGCTGGCGGCGAGGCTCATTTATTCATCCATTCAGCAAGGCGCGTTAATAGCCGCCCAGCAGATGGGCTTCGCCGATGCCGGAATTATCGACCCTGCATCAGGTGTCCAATCGCGCCCGCTTGCCACGTTGTTCGATATGCTGTTCGCGATGCTTTTCCTGGCGGCAGGCGGGCATCACATCCTGCTGATGGTGCTTGGGCGAAGTTTCGCCGCATTTCCGGTCGCGTCCGGGATAGATATAACCGTATTGACCGAAGGCGTCGTAAGGGCTGGTTCGGCGATGCTGCTGTTCGCGTTGAGGTTCGGCGCGCCGATGCTGGGAGGGTTCCTGATAATGGCGGTGATGCTGTGCATCCTGGCGAAAGTGCTTCCGGAAATGAATATCCTGCTGGCGAGTTTCCCGCTCCGCGTGGGGGCGGGGTTATTCCTGGCGGCTGCGATTATGCC
>DAOVLV010000366.1 GCA_030631085.1 Planctomycetales bacterium
GGAGGCGGTTGCGTTGTACGGAAGTTTTTGAGTCATGGGGAATTACGATCAGGTTGAAAATGGCCTTACCCGCAGCGAGGATTGATTTTGTTGAGTATGATCCCAAAGAAAAAATATTTCCTCAATTTTTAGACCAATTACCCCTTGCGTCGGGGATGGGTTGCGGTGTAGAATCCGTTTTAGTTCCGGCAGCGGGACGATCTCGCCGGCCTCCGGCAGCAAGGAAATACACGAATGAGAATCGCCGCAACAAAACCTCTGTTCGCATGGGACTGCCTGGAAGACAGCCCAACACTCAAGACCATCAGGCAGTTCCTCAAAAGCGTCCCCGACGCAAAACTACTGGCCTCTCTGCGTCGGTGGCGCGGCAAAGGCAGGGACGACTACCCCGTAAGCGTCCTGTGGGGAACGATGCTACTGACAATCCTGCTACGCCACCAGTCCGTCGAGTCCTGCCTCGGCGAACTGCGACGCAATGCTGCGCTGCGACTACTGATCGGAATCCGGTCCGAATCACAGGTGCCCAGGAAGTGGAACATGTCCCGTTTTATGAAAGTCCTGGGGACCGAGCCGCACCTGACACTTCTGCACGAGGCGTTTGACACAATGGTCCGGCAGCTGGCGGAGGTCGTCAAAGACCTTGGCGTCCACACGGCCGGCGATGCTTCGGGACTGTCGGGGCGGCTGCCTCGAAGCAAAAACCCTCTCGATAATCCTTCCCTGCCCCAGCCGACCGGAGGCCGCAAAGAATACACCGACGAGGAAGGTAATGTCACAAAGGTCGTCGAGTGGTTCGGATACAAGTTCCACCTGCTGGTGGACACCTCTCACGAAGTGGCCCTGGCATATCAGATCACCTCGGCCAACACGGGCGATAACAAGGTGTTGCCGGATATTCTGGCCGAGGCTCAGGAGAACCTGCCGGACGAGAAGCCGAAGCGGAAAGGCGATGCGCAACGTGGCCGTATTCGGACGCTGGCGTACGACAAGGCAGCCGACGACGAAAAGGTCCACGAGTTGTTGCATGAGGCAAAGATCGCACCGGTGATCGAGAACCGCTCGATGTGGAAGGAGAACTTCGAGCGGATGCTTCCAGGCCACGACGGCAACAGCAACATTGTCTATGATGAGGCAGGGACTGTTTATTGCTACGACAAGGTCAGCGACCCGCCGGTTCGTCATCGGATGGCCTACATCGGACACGAACCGTCGCGCGGAACGCTGAAGTATCGCTGCGGCGCCTGCCATGGCGGCTGGAAATGCCCCAGCCACAAGCGATGCAATTCCGGGAGGAAGTACGGCAAGACAGTACGGGTCAAGCGAGAGATTGACCTGCGGCGTTTTCCGCCGATCCCGCGAGCGACGAAGCAGTTTGAGAGGCGGTACAAGGGGCGGACAGCCGTGGAGCGCGTCAACGCCCGCATCAAGATATTCTGGGGCGCCGACGACGGCAACATCACCGGGGCAGAGCGATTCCATGGCTATCTGGGCGTGGTGATGGTCGTGCACATCGGCCTGGCGGCGTTGCTGGCGGCGTGTCCTCGCCGTGAGGGAACACTTGGCAGGATGCGTCTGAGTCCGATCGCCAGGGCGTTGCATGAGAAATTGCGGTTGTGATGCGTATTACAGTTGCGGGTGGAAACATTTTCGGGCGTTTTATGCGCAGGCATTGTGATCCTGGCCCGAAACAGACAGTAAAACCCATTCGGGCGCCCCTTCACATGATGGTTTGGTGATGGTTTGGCCATCTACTGCTGTTTTGATCTCGAAATCTGCCTCGTCGGTTTATCTCCGAAAGTTACAACGCAACCGGCTCAGGGGCGAGCGATTACGCAGCCACGTATTAGAAGCCGTCGGGAATATTCCAACGGATAATTACGGCTTTGTCGGTTACGGTGTAGCCGTGGCCTTTTTTGGGGGAGGCGGATGCTGTTGGTTCGTTACACCAAGGGGTTGGTTTGGTGGTGATCGCTCTGTGTTTCTTCAGGGCCTACTTGTTTTGTCCGAAACCGCTTTTTACCAACCTGTGCCACCAAAGTGTTACCCCGAATTGAACCAGGCCCATAAAGTCTTTCTTAAGTCCCCCTGGTCCATTGCCGATAGGACAGCCAGCGGCATGGAAACAGGCTTTTAGTTATAACTATCTGCCTGTAAACGGTTCCGTCTAACTGAATTCTTTCGGAGATGCTGTGAATTTCCATGGATATGACACCGGCGCATTTTTCGACGAGATGTTCCACGCGAAGGGAAACGCTCGCCCCGCCAACAGTTCAGTCGTTGAGCAGATCGAATCCCTCTCATCCGGTGAATTGAGGGGAAAGCAGACGGCTGCGGAACAGGCTATGCTCGACATGGGAATCACGTTCAACGTTTATGGCCAGCGGGCAGGGAACGAACAAATCTGGCCTTTCGACCTTATCCCACGGTTAATAAATAAAACAGAGTGGCAGCGGATCGAACGGGGCTTAAAGCAGCGTATCAGGGCACTGAACGAATTCATTAACGACGTCTATAACGATCAGAAGATCATAAAGGACGGTATCGTTCCAGGCCTGATAGTCCACACCTCCCAAGGCTATCGTCATTGTGCTGCTGATCCTGCTGGTGAAACCGGGGCGAGAAGCAGTCGGCCGGTTTGGTTTGATGAGGCGGTGTCCGGTTTGCGATCATACGTTGCTTGGAAGAGGGAAGTATTGCGGTGAGTGCGGGAGTAAGGTGTCGGTTTCTTGAACCGCTACCTTGAGATGAGCCGGTTGTCGCGACAACCGGTAGAGCGGTTTGATGCGGTTCAGGCGGTATTGCCAACAGAAGGCTAAGTCCTGTCGTATTCCATAACTAACGAAAAACAAAGGTCTTCCCAAGAAATGCAAGAAAGATTTTCAAGACCGGATCCTTCGGCCACTCGGACACC
>DAOVLV010000196.1 GCA_030631085.1 Planctomycetales bacterium
GGCGCGGATTACATGCCTACGACCGGCTGGTGGATGACCTATCATCGCTCCTGGCAGCGGCTCGGGGAAGGTTGGAAGAACATCGCCGTCGCCCTTGGCCCGCCGGTGTTCCTTGTGCTTGTCATTGGCGGAGGCGTGGTAATCCGGCGGCGCCGGCGGCGGCAAAAAAGAAAGGTAGCAGCATGAGCAGGCAAATGAAAATAATCAATGTCGTCGGGGCCAAGCCGCAAAAAGAATCACGCGAATCCTCGTAGATATGTTATAATACAGGACTTATGATTTTTTGGTGTTTCCAGTTGATATGAGTAAAACCAGAATATACGCCCGAAATCTCGCCGCAAACTGGATTGGTTACGGGACCAATCTGGTACTGACGCTGGTCCTGTCATGGTTTGCATTTCGTCTTCTTGGGGATATCCGTTACGGCGTGTGGAGTCTCATGGTTTCCCTGACCGGGTACCTGGGAATGGTGGACCTCGGACTGCGCCCTGCGCTATATCGGCACTTCAACTGGTATCTTGGCCGCCATGAGCCGGACAAGGTCAACGAGGTATTATGCACCAGCGTGTCGTTCTTTGTTGTGGCCGTAGCCGTTCTGTTCGTTGCGGGTATCGTCCTGGGCGCGCTGTTTGGCCACATTTTTCCCAAGACACCGGCGGAATTCCTCCCGGAAGTGCGAATTGCCGTAGTTGTCGTTGCGGTCAACATCGGGTTTTCGATGATTGCCGCAGTATTCGGTGCCTTGCTTGAAACGCACGAGCGCTACGATCTGCACAATGTGCTCACCGTAACAGTAACGGTAATCAGGACCGGCGGTACGATTCTCGCTCTTACCCTCGGGTTCGGGCTGATCGGGATGGCACTGGCCGGCATAGTGTCCACTATTCTGGCCTGCCTCGGTGGTTATCTGATATCGAAGCGTATCTTCAAAGAAATGCGAATCCGCAGATCATCCGTCAGCCGCAGTATGTTCGGCGAACTCATACGATTTGGGATTCCGTGTTTCTTCAGCGGACTCGGAATTCGCATGATTATGTACACCAGCGGGTTGCTGATTGCCTGGTTTATCGATATGCCGTCAGTCGGCTACTACTCCCTGGCCATGATGCTTATGGAATATGGCCGGACGCTTGTAGATAAAGGCAGGACCGTCTTCACTCCGGAAATCCAACAGTCGATTGCTCGGGGAGATCTTGCGGGACTACAGTATTTCGTACCTCTCGTGACGCGCGTAACGATGGGATTCAATGTCCTGATCATAGTCGGGATCATGTTTTTTGGGCATGAGTTTCTGGGCCTGTTCTACGGTTCTGCGGTCGGCGCCACCGGGAAAGAGGTGCTGATCATACTGGGAATTGCCTACCTTAGTGTCTCCGCCAGCCGCCCGAGCGTTGCCGCGCTCATCGGCGCGGGACGAGTGAAACTGCTGGCCGTCGTCGTCTTGTGCGAGGCTGTTATCAATGTAGGACTGATTACCTTGTTCGTTGGCGTTGTCGGCATGGGACTGCGCGGAGTTGCGATTGGGACGATGATTCCGATGTTCCTGTTGAGCGGCGTGCTGATAACGCTGATCGGAGCCCGCCAAATCCAGTTGAACCCAATTACCTTTGTCTTGCGGACAGCGGGGCGTTGGATTCCTGCCGCTGGACTGTTCGGTGTGGCCTGCTTCCTCCTTGGGCGATTGTCCGGTGTGCCCTCCTGGGGCTGGTTTTTTGGCAAAGTGGGAATCGCTGTTGTTGCTTATGTCCCTGTCTTTTGGTTACTGATACTTCCGGATGATCAGAAGAGCCGGCTGCTTGAAAAGGTGAGGAAGCGGCGACATGTGCCGGAGAAAGCGGACAATTGAGAGCCACATTGGCGATAACGAGATGGGCAGAGCACAACGAAAGCCAACATTCTATTGACGAAATATTATTGTGAACAACTCGACGAGTTCTGTTGACAGCTGTGGGAGAGGGATATGCCAGGCATATTTGGTATAGTTCGAACAAGTTCAAGTCCTGAAGGGGACCTTCAGCGTGATCTTCAGGCTATGGCAGGGTCCATGCATCATCGTCCAACATACAAACTTCACACCTATGTATCAGATCAGATTGCCATGGGTCGCATTGGTCCGAGTTTTCTCAATCCTGAAGACCAGCCAGTCTTTAATGAAAACCGGCGGATGTGTATCGTATTCGAGGGGGAATTGTTCGCGCCGGATGACATTCGGAGACAGTTGGAAAAAGACGGGCATATTTTCAGAAGCGATTGTGATGCCGAGGTCGCACTACACGCTTTTGAGCAATATGGAACAGAAGGAATTGCCCGGTTGGCTGGTGCATATGTTGGGGTAATCTATGATTTTAAGTCGCGGACCTGCCATCTGTTCACTGACAGGCTTGGTTTGCGCGGATGTTACTACTACGTTGCGCCTAGTGGAGCATTCATCTTCGCCTCTGAGATGAAAGCGATTGCTGCTGTTAGGGATTCCTCTGGGACTGTGGATGACCAGGCTGTAGCTGAATTTCTGAACCGTGGTTATCCTTTCTTCGAGCGTACATTTTTCAAAGACGTAAAATATCTGTTACACGGGACCGTTTTATCCTTCAAGGATGGTAGATTGTCCCGTGACCAATACTGGGACATGCCGCGTCTGAAGCCTGACGCAAACTGGAAGTTTGAGGACGCCGTTCATGAAGGAGCGGACCTGCTGGTTCAGGCGGTAGGCCGACAGTTCCGCCAACAGGGCGAAATCGGCGCATTTCTGAGTGGCGGATTGGACTCTCGAGCAATTGTAGCGGCTGCGTCTGCCACCGGACACCGCATACCCACTTTTTCCCTTGGTTGTAGGCGAAATACGGAACAGAAATTAGCAAGCAGGGTCACCGAAAGGCTTGGACTCGAAAACCACCAACTTGAGATCCCTCCGGACTTCCTGGTAAGGTTTGCTGAGATTGGATCTTGGTACACTGATGCGATGGTTCCGTGTACACAACTCTACTGGTTGCCGCAGTTAGGTCACATTGCAGAGCGTGTCCAATCGCTAATGAGTGGGTATCTCGGCGGTGTTCTCTATGGCGGTAGTTACGGCCTCTATGGTACCAGTTCCTACCAAGGCATGCGGTCAAACGAACTACTACCTACATCTGTTCATGGCAACTTAATTGCCCAACGATTAGTGAGTGAATTCTCGCCTTTTCTTGAGATCGCACTGACTCCGAGTTCTTTCGACACTTTCAGGCCATTGTTTCAGGAGTCTTCTCGCGAGGTTGCTCTTGCCACCGGCGATCGTGGCTTTGGAAATGAACTTGTGCGAATGCGTCTGCATACAGACGAGAGGCGTCTAACCGCCGTTACGAATGGCATTATACTAGGCGTTTTCGCTGATGCAAAATATCCTTTCGGCGACTACGATCTGCTGGATTTTTTCGGCCGACTACCTGTGAAATGGAGATTCGGCGCCCTCGTTTACAAGGCAATTCTCTGCAAGGCTTTTCCGGAGTTGATAAAAATTCCGTGCATTTCTGCAAATACACAGCACGTCCCGTCAACGTTGGATTCAAACCCCAGTCTCCTTCAGATTAGATGGAAGAAGATGAAAAGAGATGCCAGGTTTCTCTTGGGTCGTTTGACGGGTGGTCGGTTGAGTTTACCAGACCGAGGTACATACGTGCATTACAATCACTGGTACAGGACAGTCCCGTCACTGCGAAAATGGATCGAGTCTATCCTTCTG
Organism: Planctomycetales bacterium; assembly: GCA_030631085.1. Lineage (GTDB taxonomy): Bacteria > Planctomycetota > Phycisphaerae > SM23-33 > SM23-33 > JAUWNJ01. The sequence goes on from DAOVLV010000196.1 coordinate 3,719, forward strand.
GATGACCGAACACTGGACCGGGGTTATTACGAACGCGCGGGTATCGAGCGACTCCTTCACCTGGAAATGACGCGTGGATACCTGTTCAGTGCACTTGCCACGTTGGTGGCCTTCGAGTACTGGAATCGATTCTTTGTCGATAAGCAGTTACCAAATAAACATTCGGAGTCTGTGAGTGGTAAATAACGACTCTCAAACAGCATTGGTCATTACAGACGTGTTTCCTCCATTGCCTGCCGTGGGTATTCACCGGACTGTGGCGCTGTGTCGGCATTTGGCAGAGCGGGACTGGGGGGTTACTGTGATTACGGCCAGGCCGGGGGCGGATGCGGCAATTGATGAAGGGCTTCTGGATGGGGTTTCCGAAGATGTGCAAGTCGTGCGGACAGCGGCTCCGGACCTGCTTGGAATAGTAACGGGGATTTTCAGGCGTCGTCGGCAAGAAGATTCGCCCGAACAGGCAGGCATCGCTGCCGAGGCGAGCCGGTCGTCCGGGCAGCGCCCCAGTCATTTTCGGCGAATGGTTGATTGGATGAGTTGGTGGCTTCACATTCCGGACGGTTCAATCGGTTGGCTCATACCGGCAGTGCTGGCGGGATTGCGTGAGGCGAGGAAACACAGACCGGAGGTCATCTACAGTTCTGCCCCAATGTGGACGAGCCATCTGGCAGCGGGCGTGCTGTCACGCCTGCTGCGTGTGCCCTGGGTGGCGGATTTCCGCGATCCGTGGTGCGGCAACCAATGGCGGCAGATTCCATATCGTCTGCACAGGAAAACAGACAATCTGCTCGAGGGGCTTGTGGTCTGCCGAGCGAGTCAAATTACCTGCGCGTGGGACGGTATCCGGAAACACCTGATGTCGCGCTATCCCATGAAAGCAAAGTATATTACAACAATTCTCAACGGATTCGACCATGAGCAGATTGATTCGGTCTCGCCAGTCAGTCTGGACAGCAGCCGTTGTGTGCTTCTGCACGCCGGGACGCTGTACGGGCCGAGGAGTCCGATTCCGTTGTTGGAAGGTTTGCGGTGTTTTCGCAAGGAATCGCCCGCCGAGGCCGGTCGGCTGCTCGTAGTATTCCTGGGCCTTCCCTCTTACAATGGTCGGCCTTTGGCGGATATAGTGTCAGAGTATGGCGTTGGCGGTCTTGTGCGTATTATTCCGCCCACGACACACCGGCAGGCATTGGCGTATCTGAAGGGCACC
>DAOVLV010000351.1 GCA_030631085.1 Planctomycetales bacterium
AGCGAAATATCGTCAATCTGGAACGTACCGTAAAAGTGCGCGTTTGCAGCCGAGACTATCAAATCCTCTACCGGTCCCGTCGATGCGATGTAAGGCCCAGCCGCTACAATCACCACCAGCAAAAGCAGTATGACAATCACCGCCCGGCGAAGTCGATGCCGACGGCGAGGCTTGGGATTGTCCCGACGGGTATCACGTTCTTCGTTGCTCATTATGCCTGACATTCTAAACTATTATGTGGGATTTCGCATCAATTGTTTGCCAGCCCTTGTCTCGAACGCATAGAATCACCTCATTGTGAACCAACCAATCTCCATTGCGATAGAGACCTCCTGCCGTTGCGGCGGTGTGGCGCTGGGCGCGGGCGACGAACTTATCGAGTGCGTCGCCTTTGACTCCGCCCGACGACATGGAGTCCAGCTCGTCGCTCGGCTGGATGAACTTCTGCGTCGGCACAAACTGGAGGCAGAAGACCTGGATGAGGTGTATGTTTCGTCCGGTCCGGGAAGTTTCACCGGGTTGCGAATAGGCATCACCGTTGCGAGCGTACTTACTCAAAGCGTTGCGGACCTTCGCTGCGTGGTCGTTCCGACAGTCGATGCCATCGCCGAAAACGCATTCGACGCCGGTCTTGACGGGCATATCGGCGTAATCATGGACGCCAAGGATTCAATATACGCCGCCATAACAAATAAGGGGACAGATACCATAATTCCCCATCAAGCCTTACCGGAAGAACAGGGAACGAGTACCGAAAGGGGGAATTATGGTATCTGTCCCCTTATTTGTTCGGCCGAAAAGTTTCTCGCTGATGCTCCCAGGCCTATTACGCTTCTGGGTGAGGGTTTGGGTTATCACCAAATTACCGGCGAGGGTGTAACTATTGCCGATGAGAGTTTATGGCTTCCAAGGCCTGAAGGCGTCTGGCGGGTCGGGCGACGATTGGCTTCGAGAGGCAAATTCGCCCGAATTGATCAAATTCGCCCATTTTACCTCCGCAGGCCCGCTGCCGAAGATGCTCTTGGCTCGTAGTTAGTTTGAAGGGTTGTTTTTGGGGGGTTGTTGCCGGCCTTTTCCGTCGCGTACCTGCGGGGGTGCGCTGAGCGCGCCGGGATGTTTTGACTTTTTTCTTCGCCGGCGTGATTTTCCTCGACGTTTGCCGGCGTCTTGAGTCTTTTTTTGCGATTGCTTCTGGGCGGTTTTATCGGGGGGTGCTCCTCCTTCGGGGGCCGGTTTGGGTTGGCGCGGTGGACGAGCCGTTTTGATCGGTTTTTTGCGTTCCGGCGGAGGGGCGGGTTTCGGCGGGGCGGTCATGTCTCGCTCAACGATTTCATCATTGGATACAGCCACTTGCTTCTTGTCGATTAGTTCCAGGCGGACCAGTTGCGTGATAATTTGCGTACCCAGTACCTTCCCGACCACACCGTCTTCGGTTCGGACCCAGGTGCTTCTATGGGGGAGTTTCCGGCGCAGTTCTTCGTATTCCTTGTCCTCGTATCTCAGGCAGCACATCAGCCTTCCGCACCGTCCTGAAATTTTGGCGGGGTCCAGCGTCGCTTTCTGCACCTTGGCCATTCGCATTGAGATCGGCTTGAGCAGTTTGAGGTATTCCCGACAGCAGCACTGTCGTCCGCATCGCTCGTAATCGCCCATTAATCTGGCTTCGTCGCGTGCGCCGATCTGGCGCATCTCTATCCGCGTGTGGTATTGTCCGGCAAGGCGCTTGACCAGTTCGCGGAAGTCAACGCGGTCCTCAGACATGAAATAAAACACCGCCCGCTCACCGCCGAGGATGTGCTCAACAGCCACAATCTTCATGTCTATCGCAAGCGCCTTGATTTGCTCCCGACAGAAAGTGGCCTCGTCTTTGGCGGACTTATCGAGGTGCTGCTGGTCGTTGATGTCCTGCGGGTTGGCCCGACGTCGAACCTTTCCGCCACGGGTGAACGGGTAGCCTTTTCCGCTTTCGGCGATGTATTTCCTGAGCGACTCGTCTTCTATGTTCCACGGCGGGTTGCCGGAAACGTTTATCACCACCGTCCCGAGTTCCGTTCCACGCTCGGTACCGATAACCAGTTTTGTGCCCGGCGCAGGCCTGGATTTCAGTTTGTGCCCAAACAGACCAATCTGCATCATCCGCCCGTAACGGACGACAACCTGCCCGGAAGGACGTTTGGGCTTTCTTGATTCGCCAGGCGTTTCGGAGGATGTATTCGTTTGCTCTGTCATAAGGGCGGCCATTATATCGCAAACAGTCCGCAGATGCACGAATTCATCGCGGCACACTTCCGGCGCAAATGCAAAAGAATTTCTGGCCTATAGGACGATAGGTGCTTTAGAATAGTGCGTCGGAAGGAGCAGAGATGTCCGGGAAAATTACATTACCGTCCGAAGCGAAGCCTTCGGTTAATGTCCTTCGTATTCTGGGTCTGTCGATTCTGACCTTGGCCGTTGCGGGTTGCAACACTCCGCCGAAGGTGGTCGTCGCCGACCTGCCGAGGGATTCCGCCATTGAAACCTTCCCGGCTTCACCGCCGGTTCACAATATCACCCACGTAAAACCGCCGCCGGTTCACAATACGGTCGTCGTCAACGTACCGAACGGGTGGATCCCGGCTGTTCACGAACGCCCCTGGCGATGGATCGTGCTCCACCACAGTGCAACCGATGGCGGATCGGCTGCGATTTTCGACAAGGCACACCGAAAACGGGGATGGGACGAACTGGGATACCATTTCGTCATAACAAACGGCCGCCACGGCCCCGACGGACAGGTGCAAATCGGAAGCCGTTGGCCCAAGCAGAAATGGGGCGCACATTGCGGAAAAACACCGAACAACGCCTATAATAACTACGGTATCGGTATTTGCCTGGTGGGGAAATGTTCCAAAAAACTGCCCTCTGCCAGGCAATTGGCAAGCCTGAAAAAACTACTGCGGTTCCTGATGAAACGATACAAAATCGCCCCTGCCGACGTAATCGGACACCGCGACGCGCCCAACACTGCCACCAAATGCCCCGGCGACGCAATGCACCG
>DAOVLV010000406.1 GCA_030631085.1 Planctomycetales bacterium
ACGAGTTGGTATGAGAGAGGTTTCATGATAGGCCCGAAGGTCCGCTACAAACGCCAGAACTACAGCGGATACGCTCGCGGTTCGTTCATGCACGACACCAAAGGCGAAGACGACTTCGGTACGGATCGGGAAAACATCGACGCGCAGACAACTCGCGGACGATTCCTCTGGCGGCATAAACAATTCCTCCCGAAGGACTGGATGCTCCAGGCGGAAGTCAGTTACCTCAGCGACAGGAACTTCCTGGAGCAGTTCCATCCCGGCGAATTCTGGACCGGAAAAGAGCAGGAAAATCTCATCTACGCCAAGAAGCAGCAGGACAACTGGGCAATTACCGCTCTGGGTAAATGGCGGATTAACGATTTCCTGACGCAAACCGAAGCCTACCCGGAAGTGGGGGCCTATCTGATAGGTCAATCGCTGTGGCAGGACCGCCTTACGCTTCACAAAGAGGCGCATCTGGGGATAATCCGCTTCCGTCCCGATCACGACATCGACACGCCCGCAAGCGACCCGACCGTAAGAGGCGACGCGAGAATCGAAGTCAACGTACCGTTCGCTATCGGACCGGTAAGGTTCCTTCCGAGCGTCGCCAACAGGATTACCGCATGGTCGGACACGCCGAATGACAGCGCACTGTGTCGGTCATGGGGGAAGGTCGGCCTCGGCGCACAGACCGATATCTGGCGGATATATAACAATGTCGAAAATCGTCTGTGGGACCTGCACCACATCAAGCACGTAATCACACCGTACGGAAGCGTATTCGGCTCCTGCACCAACGTCGATCCGGACCGCTTGTACCCCTTCAGCCCGGAAACCGAACAAAAGATCCACAGGCTCAGCGGGGGGACTATCGGCGTTCGACAACTGTGGCAGACCAAGCGTGGCCTCGAAGGAAAACGACATATCGTCGATTGGTTGAGGCTGAACCTCGCCTTGAGCCTATTCGACGACGATTTTACCCAGATGCCCGCCGATGGCAGGTATTTCGCTTCCAGACCCGAATACAGCCTGGCGAGAAACGCCGTCAACGGCGATGCTACGTGGTATATCTCCGACTCGACGATTTTCATGGGCGATTTTAATTACGACGTTGATTCGGGGAAAATCGGAAGGGCAAATGCCGGAGTAACCGTCCTGCGAAGCCCACGGATGAAATACTACGCCGGTATAAGATACATCAACCCGCTGGACAGCGCCGTCGGGACGCTCGGTGCAAGTTACCAGATTAACCGAAAATATCGCGTAAGCATATTCGAACAGTACGACTTCGATTTCGACGGAGGGAATAACCTTTCCACGAGGCTGACGCTGATAAGAAAATTCCCCCGGCTTTACGTGGCATTCACCTTCGGATACGACAAGACATACGACGACGTAACCTTAATGGTAAGCATCTGGCCCGAAGGTCTCCCCGAAGCCCGCATCGGAACATCAAAAGTCGGACTACTACAACGAACCAATAAAAAAGATTAAGTAGCACGGGCGTCTCGCCCGTGAATTCCGTGGCTTTTTCCTGTTTTTCCGCATGGGCGAGACGCCCATGTTACGTATTCGGTCAGTTTGAGTTGCTTACGGCAGGATCGTTACTGTGCTCCACTTTTCATAGAGCATTGCGAAGAGCATCTCAATGTCGCTGTCGCCAAGCCTGATACATCCAAGCGAAGAGGCCTTGCCTATACTGGACGGGTCGTTGGTTCCGTGGATACCGTAACCGTCCTCGCGAGCGTGAGGCGTGGTCTTGTCAGCGCCCTCCAGGCTGATCCAGTAACCTTTCGGCCCAAATGGATACCCCGGTTCGCCCCATTCTATACGTTTTCGCTCCAGGTTGCTTGATGCCGGCGGGGTCCACGGAGCGTGAGTTATCTTCCCACCGTGCACCACACGCCATTGCCCGGTCGGAGTCGAACCGTCCCTTCCGACGCCGACGCGGAGCCGCCTGACGAAAATCATTCTGTGCGTATCAGGCTCCTCCATGAAAATATCCATAACGAACCGGCTCTTTGAGACGACGGCATGGAAAGGTCCGCGAATCATTTTGAGTATCTGACCGGCCTGGATTTTGGTGGCGTCCGGGATGTTGTTAATCTTTAGCATTAATTGCGGCGGGACGTGCAGTTTCAACTTTCGCTCGACCTTCACCAGGACATCGCCGCTCTGAAACTTGTACGAGAACGTGCATGGGTCGTTTGGGAAGACCCGGCGGGAGAACAGCGTCTTATCGGCCAGTTCAGCCAGTGTCGTCCGCACCATTTCCGCCCGTTCAGCCGGTAGGG
>DAOVLV010000224.1 GCA_030631085.1 Planctomycetales bacterium
ATCCGATGAAAATAGCATACTGTGCATTCCACGGCGCCGGTCGGGTTGCCGTCCCCCGACTTTTGAAGGAAGTCGGGTTCGTCAGCATTCAGCCGATAACAGCCCGGGGATTGAACGACTTGGACGGGCTTTTTCCCTCTTTCAACAGCGACCCGGGCCACGAACAGCAGCCGGATCCGGGCGACAAGCGTGCCGCCGAAACCGCCGTAGAAGCATTCAAGAGTGAGTTTCCTGGTGAATTCGATAAGATTGACATTCTCGTGGGAACGGACCCGGACGCAGACCGGTGCGGTATTGTTGTCAAGGTCCCGGAGAATCAAAGGCATCTCTACGACGGTAAGGACTACACGCTGCTCTCTGCCGACGACGCATGGGCGTTGCTTCTCTGGTACCGACTCCAAAGCGAGGTTGAGAAACACGGCCAAGTCCAGGAAGCCGACAAGAAGTTCATCGTGCTGTCCCATACAACCTCCGATGCGATCACACGCCTTGCTCTCAAATACAAACTCGGTGTTGTGAAAACCTGGGTCGGCTTTGCATCCCTGGCGGCGGCGACCCAAATTGTCTGGGACAGCAAAACGAATGAAATCGTTCCGTTGAAGGAAGGGCGAAACAAGCAGGACTTTACCGACCTCTGCCACCCAATCGTCTGCAGTTGCCAGGATATGCAGACCGGAAAGCGGTCCATCAACGTAGCCGCCATGGAGCAAAGCAACGGTTTTTCCATACTGGGGGGACCGCCTCCGGACAGGTGCTCACTTGGGGAAGGTGGACACGTTCGCGACAAAGATGGAACCCTTGCTGCTCTTCTCATGGCCGAAATTACAGCGTGGGCCAAGGAACGAGGAACCACGCTGATCGAATTGCTTGACAAGCAAATATACCTGGATCCCGAGATCGGTTTGTTCGTGAACCTCTACGAGCCTGACCCGCTGGACGGCGAATACCCCGGCATTGAGGGAGATCGGCTCAAGAAGGCTATTCTGCGTCGGGCGCTTGGGTATTTCCAGCTCGCCCTCAGTGGAGACCTTGAGATAGGAGGTCGAGCAGTAACTACAGCCTGCATCTATCGGACCGGGAAATACGACATGATTTATCCGCCGACCTATGACTTCCAGTTTCCGGACGAAGGGATCCGGTTCTTCTTTGATGAAGAAAGGTTGGACCATCTTACGGTGCGGCCCTCGGGCACCGGAAACTCGCTCCGGTTCCACGTTCAACTTCATGCCTTACCCACAGAATCAGAGTTATTTGAGAAAAAGAAACAACTTAAGGAAGACGGCGAAAGGATTATGGACGACATAAGAAAGTTACTAAAGGCGCCGAGGCCGGAATAGCCTTTCAGGATCATGACGAATGGGTGAGATTTCCTGGCAATTGATTATCTCTGTTGTCGGCGGTTTACTGACCTTGTTGATCGTATTCTTTTCGCGACGCTTGGCCGCTCTGTTGAAACGGTCCGAGAAAAGGAAGGTGATAGCCCGCTATACACTTCTCGTTTTCCTTATTGGCGCCGGTGTGATTATCGTCTATTGGGGAATACGCTGGATGGTCGACAGAACCCAATTCTCCCTTGCCCAATTTCATGTCATGCTGCTTACTCTTTTCGTCCAGATATCAGCAGGGATTTTGCTGTTCCGCATGACTTGGCAGACAGAGACAGAGACAAAGCAATACAGTGGACCTTGTTTTGAAATAACATTCGGAAACAGGAATCGCACTATTAACGTGACACAGTTGAACTGCGAAGGCATCGGCGGTGGAGAGCGGTTATCGCTGACGTGGAAAACATTCACTGAAGGGGTTGAGATGTTGATCGGGCAGATTGGGAATTTAAGCCCTCGACTCCCACTGGACCTTTGCGTGGGTATCAATAGCACAGGTACCGCTATGGCAGCCCTAATAGCGGGATCGCTTGAAGGTAGCGGTGCAATCCACACGGGATATGTGCGATCCATTGGAGAAGGACACCCAATAGTCGAGGCTTCGTTGCCTCCGAAAAGAGCGGTCAAAAACATCCTCGTTACCGACATGGAAGTAAAGAGCGGATCAGCGCTTAAGAATACATTGGATTTTCTTCACGAGAAGTATGATCGACCTGGAAGCAGGGCCAACATTAAAGTTGCAGTATTGGTGGCCGGGCGCGTCAGGGGGGAGATTTCACATATTGACGATCTTCTTGAGGAGCGTAAGGGAAGTTTCAAGTTTGATCAGCAATTTCTCCCGGATTTTCTGGCCTTTGTCATAAAAACGAAGGTCGGAGTAACCAGCGATTATGACATTAGATGAGACTGGTATCGACCTCGCACAGACGGTATCGCATTGTCGTTACGTGCAATTGAGGTGCACACAGGCATGAATGAGTTTCTGACAATCGCAGAACGGGTTGTTCGCGAAGCCGGCTTGAAGGCAAAGCAGATGATTTCCAGTTCTCGCATTTGTAAGCATAAGCCGTATGGAGACATTGTTACAGAGGCCGACCTTTTTGTCGAGGAGTACGTGATTTCCTCTCTGAAAAAGGTGTTTCCAGGCCACGGGTTCGATTCCGAGGAGAGAGGTCAAGAGAACGTGGAGGCGGAGTATGTTTGGATACTCGATCCTATTGATGGGACAAAGCACTACGTCAGAAATGTGCCGTTGTATTCCGTCTCACTTGCTTTAGAGCGACGCAAAGAACCGGTGCTCGGCGTTGTATATAGTCCGGAATCGGACCGAATGTATTGTGCGAGCACCGGTGGCGGCGCTACATTGAACGGCGGCAAGATTCATTGTTCCAAACCAAAGAGTCTAAAGGAGGCTTTGATTTGTCTGGAGATACCCAGCAGATTCTCTACTCGGGATGAGCAGCGATGGGCAATTGAGAAGATGTCTGTATTGGTAGAGCACGTGTACAGGGTGAGAATAATCGGTGTCGGCTCGTTGGGACTATGCCTCTGTGCTGCCGGAGGTTTCGACGCCTATGTAAATTTGGGAAACACATGGAAATACTGCGACATTGCAGCAGGCCAGGTCATTGTGCGCGAGGCGGGAGGTGAAATTTCTCATATCGGCGGACAAATAGTTGCGGGGCCAGCGACACTTTGCAATAAAATCCGGGCTATTCTGGAGATTTAGAATCCCCCTGGCGCATGCACGGTCTTGGAAGAGGAATTGTGAACTGTCCACTAAACTTGACTTGAATGTCGGCCGGCAATACAGTGCGACAGTCAGGACAGTATTTTCTGACGAACATCTAATGAAACCGTGAAGTTCACAAGACGATTACAAGAGAACGAAACGAATGTTTCCGTTCCATTTCTTGAGTGCAAACATCCTATAGACGGGGTAATGACATTGTCTCTTGTGGGAGATGCGGTCTGCGTCTCTCGCCATCAAGCCGTGAACGGGGTTAACCGTCGCACGTAAGATGAAGCGGCGGAAAACACCACACGGGGGTTTTTACCCGTTAAGGATTGTCTCAACCTCCTCCTTATCCACGTCCGTGATATAGGTTATTCCGCTAACCTGTGCCGCCTCGCGCGTCAGTGCCGCCATGTCGCCTCTGGCTATGTGTTCCAGGGCGAACTTCCTGCTACCGGCCATTATCTGGCGCAAGCCCTGTGCGAGACGTTCGTAATATGTGTAAAGCCCCAACGCGCCGGTTGGTAGTTTCTCGAACTCTTTGTCGCCCAGTTCCTTGCGCAACTCGCTTGCGGTTACGAAGATTTCATCCTTCGAATTACCGAAGCGTTCGATGTACACCGGAACCTGGTTGTCGTCGATTGTGCGTCCGATTGTCTTACCGACCATTGCCGCGGCGATGGGAGCACGGGCCATACCGACAAGTTTTGTGAACGGCGCGCCCATGGCCAGGCCCTTGAAAATTTGGTCCTCGAAGACAAAGCCGCCGGCTGGAGCGAGTGCGGGCACATGCTCGCCCTTGTCGGCGAATCGCTTGGTGTACTGATACATAAGCGAATGCAGTTCGACGGGCGGGACGCCCCATTCGTTCATCATCCGCCAGGGGCTCATGCCCGTGCCGCCGCCTGCGCCATCGACGGTGAGAAGGTCGATTTTGTAACGAGAGGCGAACAAGACCGCTCGCGCCAAATCGGCGGGCCGATACGCGCCGGTTTTGAGGAAAATGTATTTCGCGCCGGCGCTTCGCAATTCTTCAACCCGCTTGGCGAACGCTTCTTCGCTAACCATACCAACGCGCGAATGCCGCTCAAACTCCTTGAACGCGCCATGCTCGAAGGCCTTGATAACGTCAGGATCGGTCGGATTCGGCAATACAATGTAGCCGCGGTCATAAAGCAGCTGGGCCTTTTTGAGGTTTGTGATTTTCACCTCGCCGCCGATGTCTTTCGCGCCCTGGCCCCATTTGAGCTCCACGCATTCGACGCCGAGTTTCTCAATACCGTATTCCTGCACGCCAAGCCGCGTGTCCTCAATGTTCGCCTGCAAAACAATAGC
>DAOVLV010000183.1 GCA_030631085.1 Planctomycetales bacterium
GCACAAAGTGTCTACTGCCAACAAGAGGTTGGCTTTGCAATATGTCGAGGAGTAAAAATTGTCCCGGTGAAATTTAATGAAGACCCAGTGGGGTTTATCGGGCGATATCAAGCCCTTTTGCGTGGTAGCAAAGATGCTGAAACAGTAGCATCCGAAATAGTCGATTTGCTAAAACAGGACGAAAACACCCAGGATTTGTATCAAATAATAGATTCCTCGGTTGTCAGCCAGAAAGAAGAGGCTTCTGATGATATTCCATTTTAAGAAACTTTGTCAGACTTCAATTACGTTGCTTTCGCAAAGATGTTTATCGTGCAGTCCCAAAATGGGCAGGCTGGTCTGGAACCGCATCAGCCGGGCGAATAGTGTTTGAGGTGAAATAATGGCTGAGCAAATGGAAACAAAAATAGCCGTGTTTAAGGGCAAAAAGATTCGACGATCTATTCAGGATAATGAATGGTGTTTTTCCGTAGTTGATATAATTGCCGCCCTGACAGACAGTAACAAGCCGCGCGACTACTGGTACAGGATGAAAAAGCGGGAACAACAATCCTCCGGCGTTGACTTGTCGACATTTTGTCGACAACTGAAATTACCCTCATCCGATGGGAAAATGTATAAAACAGACGTTGTAAATACAGAAAATGCTTTCCGTATCATCCAATCCATCCCCAGCCCCAAAGCAGAGCCTTTTAAACGATGGCTGGCCAAGGTCGGCTATGAACGCATTCAGGAAATAGAAGACCCTGAACTGGCTACCAAGCGCAGCCGGGCGATATATAAGGCCAAGGGCTATCCCGACGACTGGATCGAAAAGCGAATGCGTTCTATCGCCATTCGTGAGGAATTGACGGACGAATGGAAAGACCGTGCTGTTTCCGAGCAAAGGGACTATGCAATCCTTACCGCAGAAATATCCAAGGCCGCTTTCGGTGTAACACCTTCAGAATACAAGAAACTCAAAGGCCTCAAACGCCAGAACCTGCGCGACCATATGAACGACCTTGAGTTGATTTTTTCAATGTTGGGAGAAGCCGCCACTACCGAGATAACCCGTACCCGTGATGCTCAGGGATTTGATGAAAATAAGCAGGCCGCAGTAGAGGGTGGCTCGGTCGCGGGAACTGCCAGAAAAGAACTGGAAGCAAAGTCAGGCAGAAAAGTGGTCTCCAAAGAAAATTATTTGCCGGGGGAAACGGTAAAGAAACTGCCAAAAAAATAAAACAGCCCAAGCCACATGGCACGGGGCGTTCTTAACAAAGAAATGATGGTAAGGCATGAACAATGGCAAGAGGCCCGACTGCCCCAAAACTGACCCACTTTGCCTTTTTTGGGGCCTTTTGGAGAAGAAACGAAAAAGATTGAGTTTCTAACTCGACCTGTTTCAGCAGGTTACAAAAAGCGGGCGAGCGGATTCGAGCCGCCGACAACGCAGGCTGGTCCTCCCTCCGGCCCAGCCTGCGAATAAACATCAACCGATTCTCGCATCAGCCTCTTGGAGTATTCCAATAATCTCGTGAAAGGGAACCCCCTGAGTCCAGTCAATGCCAATCTCGAAGAGCAGTTCAGGGATACTACACTTCGTGAATGTCGAATTGCGGATATTGCCCGATAGGATTGGCCAGAGAAGGGAGAGGAGTTGTTCTGGGCCGTCATTGTCCAGCAACTGTCGAGCATATCCACGTACCTGATGCTTAGGGGTGCACAACTCGCTATGTTCCTGCAGAAATTTACGTTCATCAATCTTATCGCGGTTCTACATCCGGGCTATTTCCCGATCCCTGTCTGATATTTCCTCCAGTGTAACGTGCACACCGGGAAAGTAGTCCGGATAGTTTTCATTTCGATTCCTTCGTGGCTTGAAAATTGGTAGTGTAATAGCATTATTGTCTAGGCATGCTGATTTCCTGACATAAGGCAGATTGAGAAAATTAATACCACCTTGCAACCCATGCGAGAAACATCGTCGAAGTCGGTGCCGGAAGCGCCCGCCAAGCCGGGCAGGACCTACCTTATCCTGCTGGTAATCTACTTTGGGGTTGTCGTGTATGGCAGCCTGGTGCCTCTGGAATTTCAGCACGTCCCGTTCGAACAGGCAATCAGGAAGTTTGGCGAGATTCCCCATCTTCACATCAGCATTCAGTCGCGATCCGACCTGGTGGCCAATTTCCTGCTGTTTATCCCGCTTACATTCCTGGCGATGGGTGCTCTGACGCGGGAGAACCGTCGTCGGGCAAGGCCTCTGATCGCTCTGGCAACAGTCACAGTCGCCGCCGGGCTCAGTGCAACCATTGAGTTCACACAGACATACTTCCCCGGACGGACGGTTTCACAAAATGACATACTCGCAGAGACCGTCGGTGGGCTTACTGGAATCGTGCTCTGGTTCTGCTTCGGCGGGCGGATAACACGGTGGGCAAGAAACCTCCGGGCAGGGCAGGCGAGGAAGCGAGCAGCCGTTAATATCCTCGGCGGTTATGCCGTCTTTCTGATCCTGTATCAGATATTTCCTTTTGACCTGACAATCAGTCCGGCCGAGGTGTACCACAAGTGGAAGGCTTCCAAGGTCAACATTTTTCCTTTTCGCGATCCGGGCGGTGTGGCTGCGTACACTATTTTGTCAAAGATTGCCGTAATGATTCCAATAGGCTACCTGCTGATGTTGTTGCAGCGCCGACGGAAACACTTGATACGCCGAGTCGTTGCTCAAGCCTGCCTCTTCGCGGTCCTGATCGAAGCGGCCCAGTTGTTCGTCGTCTCCCGCTACAGTAGTTCCACGGACGTGGTGTTCGGGACGGTTGGGGGGTTGTTGGGGGTCGGCGCGGCAGTGCTGTTCGGACCGGTGGCGCGGTGGCCGATCCTGAAGACGACTTTTTGGAGACGCTGCTGCCTGTGGATTAAGTTGTCCGCGACGACGGCATGGATCGGCGTGCTGGTACGGGAGAAGTGGTATCCGTTCGATTTTGCCACGCCACGGGGAGGATTATCGACGGGTGCAAGGGAATTGCTGACCGTGCCCTTTGCCCGCCAATATCTTATGCCGGAGTTCCTGGCGGCGGGACAGGTGGTCCGAGAGTTCACAACCTTCTTCATCCTGGGAATGTTTTTAAAGAGCCTTATGGCCCCGACAGGCAGGGCGGGCAGAATCGGTTGCGCCTTGCTGGTCGCAGGTCTGGCCGTCGCTTTTGAATTCGTCCAGGTGTTCCTTCCATCGCGGACAGCCGACCTGACAGCCATGGCAATCAGCGGAACAGGCGGAGTGATGGGCGTGTGGCTGTTTGAGGGGTTTGTGAACGTGTTTCTGAAGGCGGAACATGGCGGCATGGACAAGACGCATAGCGGAGAACAGTGATGCGGCGGATACGGACACTTGGGGCTGCTTTTCTGGTCGCGTTGTTATGGATCGCAACGGCCTGGCCGACTGTCGCTCCTCCGAAGGCAACCCCGGCGACTGCGACGACACAGAAAAAAAACCTCGGCGCCGAAGCCAGGCAACTCGCCAAAAAATGGTCCGATCACCTGGGGACCGGATACATCACGCGAATTGACTCGCGCCGCCACCTCGTCTATGTCTCGGCTGTGGACAAAAAGGCATTGACGCGTGTAACGCGACTGCTCGGCGCGTACCACGATATGCAACGCAAAACGCTGCTGCCCGAACCACTGCGATGGAACGTTACAATCGTCCTGCCAACGCTGAAGGACTACCGCAAACTGGTTCCCAATATCAAGGCGTATGGTGTCTATAGCCCGAAAAAACGCACGCTTGTCAGCATCAGTTTCAGCAACGTGTTGGTCCACGAGTTCACGCACGCCCTCCACCACAACGACCAGGTCGCCGCGAACCAGAAGCATCCCATCTGGATCGTCGAAGGCCTGGCAACTTTGTTCCAGAGCGCAGGTTTCAATCCGAAAAAAGGCGAGTGGAAAATTCCAATCGATACCGGACTCAAGGTAATGCAGAAGGCGTTGAAGGAAAAGAAAGCCCATTCATTGCACAAACTGTGCTCGATGAAACCAAAGGCGTTCATGCAGGATGCGGAGTTATGCTATCGGCAGGTGCGATACGTGATGTTGTATCTCCACCGGCAGGGAAAGTTGCAGCAGTTTTACAAAGCCTACAAGGCTGGTTATGCGTCCGACCAGACTGGAGTCAAGGCCCTGGAAGAGACGCTCGGTAACCCGCTGAAGAAGATAGAGGCCGACTGGAAGAAATGGTTGCTGGCCCAGAAGCCACCGTGGCGTCCTGCCCATAAGTATCGGGCACACCTCGGCGTACGGATGAAGCAGATACCCGCGGGAGTGAAGATTGTCGGCTTTGTCCGCAATTCTTCTGCCAAGCGGGCCGGGCTGCTGAAGGTCGGCGACATTATTATCTCGCTCGCCGGCCAGACCGTGCAGGCGCCCAATGCGCTGACCGCGGCTGTTCGGTCCTGCAAGCCCGGACAAATCATCGAGATAGAAGTTATCCGGAAGGGACGTACCACCGTCATCAAACACCTGCTCGGATTGACGCCAAAATAATCGGCAGGGCGGTCATGACTGTTTGGGGAATCCGTAGGAATACGTTTGTTTTGCGCCGGCTGTCAAAGTGTGCATGGATTGGCTGACGCCAAGGAATTTGAAATCCCTCATCAGCCGTTGTAGTTTCTGCTCCGTTCGTTCGAGATTGACCCGATGACGCCAGCGGGCAAGCCGGTTCATGGGTAGTGTCGGCTGGTCGGGATCGAGTTCCCACGGGTGGAGATAGATCATGCCGACATGTTTGCGTTTTTCCGCTTTTTTCAGGGCTTTGGCTACAAACCAAACGGGCAGAAGGCGAAGATACCCTCCGCCGCCGACAGGCCAATTCGTACCCATAGCGCGCAGGGTCAAAGGCGGAATCTCCAGGATTTCTCCCCCTCCCGGACCGACCGCGCGATGAACGAATCGCGGCGCGTCGGGGACACCGTAACGATCGTGACGGATGGGGAAGACCGACGAATCATATTTATAACCCGCTTCGGCGAGCACATCTATCGCCCAGGCGGTCTTGTGCGTTATGGAAAACGTTGGGGCGCGGAATCCAACGACTGGATTACCGGAGATGTCCTCCAGCAACCTGC
>DAOVLV010000010.1 GCA_030631085.1 Planctomycetales bacterium
GAAGGTCAAAACCTCCGGGACATGAGCGTCGATGAACGTGCCCGTAAGGGTATCACATTGGCCTGGCAGGAACCTGCCCGTTTCGAGGGTCTGACGGTAAGGAAATTCATCCGCGCCGCCGCCGGTGGTATGACCGACCAGGCCGTCGCCGACGTGCTGGAGAAGGTCGGACTCTCGCCCCTGATGCACATGTCGCGGGCGGTCGATAAAACGTTCAGCGGCGGGGAGCGAAAAAAAATCGAACTGGCGTCAATACTGGCGATGAAACCGCGCCTCGTCATGCTCGATGAACCCGACAGCGGCATCGACGTCGAAAGCCTCCGGCGAATAAAGCAGGCAATTACGCTTCTCAAGGCAGACGGTTCGACAGTTCTTCTGATTACCCATAGCCTGGAAGTCCTTGGATGGGCGGAACATGCTTTCCTGATGTGCTGCGGGAGAATCCTCGACAAAGGAAACCCCGAAGATATAAGCCGATACTTCAAGGACCGCTGCATCCCATGCGACCATAAAAACCTGCCTCAACTCAACGGAAATACGGGCAATGGATAATCTTGAACTGATAAAATTCGCCAATATACACGCCGCTATCGACGACCCGGATACCGCCCATCTGGTTATAGGTCTCAACGAAATCGTCAGCAGCCGGACCGTGCCAGGCCTGGAGGTGGACGCCCAGGCGACGCCCAGCGGCGTGAAACTGCATATCACCGTGGCTGAAGGGACAGTTATCGCCAAACCTGTGCATATGTGCTTCGGGCTGCTGCAGGAGGCTGGGATTCAGGAAATCGAGATGGACATGACCATTCGGGCCGGTGCGAAGATAAACGTAATCGCCCATTGCGTCTTCCCGAATGCCGTCGATGTCCGGCACGTGATGGATGCGAAAATCAGCGTCGAAGCCCAGGCGAATTATACGTACCTGGAGCGGCACATTCACTCTGACGAAGGCGGAATAACGGTCGTCCCGAAGGCAAGGGTTGAATTGGCTGAAGGCGCGCGTTTCAAGACGGATTTCGAATTGCTTCAAGGCAGGGTCGGCGTAATCGACATTGATTACGAAACCACCTGTGGCCCCGACAGCGTGATGGAGATGACCGCGAAGATTCGAGGCAGGGGCGACGACCTTATCAAAATCCGCGAGACCGGACACCTTGTCGGCAAGCGAAGCCGGGGCGTCCTGACCAGCAGGGTGGCGGTGCGAGACAACGCCCGCGCCGAGGTGTACAACAAACTCACAGCCACAGCCGCCTACGCACGCGGACATGTCGATTGCAAGGAAATCATACAGGGAAACGCCAGCGCCAGCGCCATCCCAATAGTCGAGGTCAGCCACCCCAAGGCCCACATCACCCACGAGGCCGCCCTCGGAAGCGTCGATACAAAACAACTCGAAACCCTCATGGCCCGCGGGCTTAACGAAGAGGAAGCATCCGACCTTATCGTGTCGGGACTGCTGAGTTGATCCCGTAGGCTGGGCCGACATTGTTAATTTGCTTGACAGATACCGAGGAACTTGCAAAATACCTAACGTCTGACAGGCCAACTGGCCGATTTCAAATATGTGGATACTGTGAAATATGCGAATACTCCGAATGGCGGGGTGTTCCCTGCACGGAAGAAAAGTTTTTAAGGAAAGGACTCATGAGATGAAGAAGAGTTTATTGCTACTGACGTTGTTTGCGTTTGCGTTATTTGCAGGTCCGGCCTTTGCTGCCGACGAAGAGAACACCTCCTCGTCCGACCCGATTGACAATTTCAAGAAGGAAACCAAAGAGGCGCTTCCCTGGCTGGACTGGGGCGCCGACCTTCGTTTGAGGGCGATCTGGAGCAAGAACGCCCGAACGCTCGACGATACAAGCCCGCGTAACGAGCGGTTCTGGCAGCGCGCACGCACGCGTCTCTGGACCACCTCAACTATCACCGATAACCTCAAGTTCAATTTCGGAATGTGCTGGGAGATCAAGAACTTCTGCCGACCCGACGGTATGCGAGATGGCGAATTCAGCGATGTCGCCTTCGAGACGCTCAACTTCGAGTTGTCCAACACCTTCGGCCTGCCTCTGAAGATAAAAATAGGCCGGCAGAATCTTAACGACCTGAACAAATGGCTTCTCTCCGACGGTACACCGCGGGACGGTTCGCGGACGTGCTACTTCGACGCCGCTCGCTTCACATACGAACTGGCTGAGCAGAAAACCTCCATCGACGTGGTTTATATCGACCAGTGGGCAGATGGCGATAAGTGGCTGCCACCGATAAACGATCATCTCGACAGGCATCTTATCGAGAACAACGAGCGGGCCGTTGTGCTGTACGTCAAGAACAAGTCTATCGAGAACACGCAGATTGACGGTTACTACATCTGGCGCAAGACACGGGGAGTGCTGGACAACGGATGGAATTCGGACTTATCGACCATCGGCGGACGCGTCGCCGGCGACATCAACGAGAATTGGAAATACTACACAGAATTGGCTGTGCAGGTCGGCGCAAAGGATGGTCTCCATGTTTCGTCCCTCGGCTCGAACAACCGGATAAGTTATTTCCTCCGCGACAAGTTGAACAACAACTTCCGCCTCGGATATGAATATCGCGGCGGTGGTCACCATCCGAGGGAAAACTTCGATATTCTATGGGGACGCTGCGTCCAGTGCACCAATATCTACCAGGGCAAACTCGACGTCCTCGAGAACAATTCCGCGATGTTCACCAACATGCACCGCATTAACCTCGGCTGGTCGTGCGACCCGACGGAAAAACTGTCGCTGCACACCGATTATCACCTTCTCTTTTGCGATAATAACCAGAGTGAGGACCTGGGGGCCAGATTCTCCAGAAGCGGATGCCTTCGCGGGCACCTGCTCACAGGCCTGCTGAAATACAAATTCAACAAGCGCATCAGCGGGCACCTGATCGGCGAGATACTCTTCCCCGGCGATTACTACACCGACATGAGCAACGATGTAGCCCTGTTCGTAAGGTACGAACTGGTATTTACGTTCTAAGAACAGCCTTACATGCCAAAAGATGAAGTAAGACGATACGACACAGAGGCGCACGCGTCTCTGTGTCGCGTTTTTTCTACCCTTGAATCAATTCATCGACTTTCTTCCTGCGTCTCACTGACACGATGGTCCATATCCCAATGCCAAGCGCCAAAGAGAACGTCAACAACGGGATACCAATATGCGCAACCATTAACGGACTTAGTAGCCACTCACTCGGCCATCCGAAAACCGCCAAAAACAAATAACTTGCAAAACCAAGAGCGAGATACCCCACAGCGAATCCCAGATAAGAACCTCTTCGAACATCTCTGGACAGAGAGAAGTATATAGCGGCATTGAGCAGGCAGACAGGAAAGAAGGTCATGCCCGCTATTCCTATTTGCCAGATGCCCACCACCAGCATGATTCCATACGCCCCGGAGATCCCTAAGAGCGCCCAGGCGAATATAGCCGTTCCCGCCACTGGTACTTTTTGAGTTTCCATCCCGATTTTTGCTTTTCCGTCGTAGGCTCCGGACGGAGCGACTCGTGCTACGTAGTGAACTACTTCGCAGAGTAGCAAACGGAGTCCCACCTTTTCTCTTCGATTGCCGGGACTACGCTACGTCCCGGCCTGCCGCTGGTGCTTTGTCCGGGCAATAATAATATAGTGCAACACTGTAATTACTGTTACATCTTTATACGTTTTTGGGAAATCCGCGCAATCTGTGTAATCCGTGGACGATTCTTCTTTACGCAAATCCTGCCTGGCGGAGATTTTCCATTGTCAATGGCGATGCTTTGCCGGCGAGGTTCTCCAGGTGCCGGCGGACGTATTTTCCGATAATGTCCAGTTCGACGTTGAGGCGGTCGCCGGCCCGCAGGTTTCGGAACGTCGTCCGCTCAAGCGTCGTCGGAACCAGAGCGACGGAAAATCGTCCCTTCTCCACATTCGCCAGCGTCAGGCTCACGCCGGCCAGGGTTATCGACCCCCTGGAGACCATTTGATCGGTCAATTCGTCCGCTGCTGTGAGCGTCATCATCACGCCATCGCTGTTATGGTCGATGCGGGCAAGATTGGCTGTGGCGTCAACGTGCCCCTGAACGATGTGCCCGTCCAGGGCGGCTTGGGCGGATATGGCCGGTTCGAGATTGACCTCGCTACCGACGGTAAGTGCGCCAAGCGTCGTCCGCTCCAGCGTTTGCGGCACTACGTTAAATTCCGCCCGGTTTCCGGTAATCCGCGAGGCCGTCAGGCAGGCTCCGTCCACCGCGACCGACGCGCCGACGATAAGCCCTTCAGCCAACGGGCCGAGGTCAACGTCGATGCGCCTGCCGCCGGCTACATCGGCAACGCTTTCGACCCTGCCTACATATTGGATAATTCCTGTGAACATCCGGGACATGCTAAACATAGAGGTGGAAATTAGCAAGATGCGGGCTGGGAAAAGAGAATATTGAATATCGAACGGAGAATTTCGAATTACGAAGTAAAAAAAAACCCGAAGGCAATTTGTTTCTTTTACTTCAAACTTCAACATTCTCTGTTCGATATTCCACGTAGTGGTGCTACGCACAATATTCATTTTTTGCTGTTGCTACTTCTGCTCGTCGGGACGGTGTTGTCCGGCATGCAGCCAGAGGTTGACGCACGGATCGTCTGCGTCGGCGATGAGGTGATGGTCCTCGCCGGGTTCGATGATTACGACGTCGCCGGTCCGCAGCGGATACTCGGCCCCGTCAATCTGCATGACCGCCCTGCCCTGGAGGATAACGAATGCCTCGCAATCGTCGTGGACGTGGTAATCTTTACCGTCAGGGCCGTCGTGGCTGTGGGTACGTAAGCCCGGCGGCTTGTAACTCAACGAACCGCTGCAGAGGTACTTTCCGGGCAGCAGGTCCTTGAGGAAGTGTCCGTCGTCGTTTATGTCAAGTTCGTTGAGGCGTAGAATCTTCATAGCATTAAGATTAGCAGGGATACAGGGGATGCAGGGGATAAAATCTTTTTTTTCTTTCCATTAAAATATCATCCCGTGCATTCTCTGCATCCCTGCTAATTTTTTTGTAGAAAATGCTGCCCGGGTAACGGACCCTGGGGTCGGGGTCGCTTTCACGATGGGAACCGTACCCGGGCTGCTAATTTTTTTCTTTCCGAATCATCTACACGGCCTCACCCCGACCATTCGGCGAATCAATGATCAGATTCACCGGACCTGCCGCCTGGCTTCGAACGGACATTTTCGCTCCGAACAAACCGGTCTCGACCTTAACGCCCTGTCTGTCGAGCGCGTCGAGAAAGGCTTCGTGCAGCGGTAGCGCTTCGTCGGACGCCGCAGCAGCGGAGAAGGCGGGGCGGCGACCTTTGCGGGCATCGGCAAGAAGCGTGAAATTGGAAACCACCAGAACGCTGCCGGCAACGTCGCGGACGGACCGGTTCAATTTGTCGGCATCGTCGGCGAAAATCCGCAGGTTGGCGACTTTTTCGGCCAGCCAGTTCGCATCGTCGACAGAGTCGCCGACGCCGACACCGACATATACCAGCAGACCGGACCCAATTTGCCCGGCAATGTTCCCGTCGGCTTCAACTTCCGCCCAAGCCACTCGTTGCACCATCGCTCTCATAATTCACATCCTCGCCCCCGCCCCCTTGGGGCAGGCATACTGGGCTGCGACTTTCTTCGCCACGGACGCCACACGACGTGCAAGTCCCGACGGCGAAATAACCCGTACCTGGTCGCCATACCCCAGAATCCACCATGTAATCTCGCCAAGCCCGTCAACCCGCACATGAAAGTCGATTGACCCATCGTCGTTCCACTCGACGCGCTGAGAGTGATGCCAGTTCACCTCGGCTACGTTACCGGCCACCCTGGGTCTGAACCGCAAATGAATGTCATAAAGTTTACCTTCGGGGATCATGCACCACGCGTCACCAAAATCCTTTCCGCTATCGTTTTCGGCATGGTCGGCTGGGTCGAACGCCTTGTTCAGAACGGTAAGTTTCTTTATCCGCCCCAGTTTGAACGTCCGCCGCTGACGATGCCTGCGCGAATAGCCGATCATGTACCACGCCCTTGAGATAAACATCAGTTTGGCAGGCTCGACCGTGGTGGTAATCTGCTTATGCTCGTGGAAACTGATATAGACGATCCGGCAAACCTTCCGATCGACCACCGCAGCCGCAAGACGGTCGAACATATCTTCAAGCCCCTTGTGCCGGGCAGACGGTGGCGGAACCATCGACAGGCGGTCCATTATCGTACCGAGATAGTCCCTGACAGCCTCGGGAAGAACGCTTTCAATCTTCAGCGCGCCGCGGGCGCGCGCCGCCGCCAGAGGCCCAGCCGCTGAACCGCCACGACCGGCAGATACCATCATCGCAAGGGCCTCGGAAAGAGTCAGGTTGACGGGGGACAGGAAGAAAAAATGATTGATGCGGTACGTACCCTCATCCCGATCGTAGTAATACGGAATGCGAGCCATTTCGAGCACGTTCAGATCCCGAAAAACCGTTCGCCGACTCACCGCAAGTTCTTCAGCCAACTGCGCCACAGTGTAACTCCGTCCACTTTGCAGCATCGTAATAAGCCGCAACAGCCTGTAAATTCTGCTTATCTTCATCCCTGACTCCTCGATATGTTCACATAACGACAGTGACAACAACCCTGTCACCGCCAATAATTATTTTTATTTTTTTTATCCCGCAATCACGGACAAATCAGTCGTTATGTGTAAGGATATGTACGGAGATTATATCATACATTCCATGCCTCGCTGAAGCGAGCACGCCAACAGACAGGGACTAGGAAAACACAGAAAGTAAAACTGGTTCATCTGTTTTTTTTCTTCTGTTGCCTAATCCCTGGTCCCAAGTCCCTAGTCCCTATTTTTGAGATTTTTTTGATTTCGGGCGAAAATTGTGGTAATATAATGGTCGTCAGGATCGGCTTGAGGGAAAGTGGTTTGGTCGCCCTCATTTATATCTCCTACCCCAAAGGCCGGTGAAACAATCGGTCATTTCAGTTGGTCTTATGAAGAAAGCAGGTGCTTTATGCGCGCACAGATACCAGATGTATCCGATGCACCCGCTGCCCACAACGACCACAAAAACGGTGGTTCCGGCGGGTTCGATGAGGCCATGGAAAACCTCGTTGAGGCAATCTCCGAGCGGAAAGTCGAACCAATACGCATAGCCTACCTGGGGTTACGGTCCGCAAACGGAAAAATACCAACCCGCGAAATTCTCGATTGCGTGGGCCGATCCATTACGTCAAAATCCGGTTCGGTATGGGAGATGATTGTCTCCGCCTTCAGCCACGGACATTGCGTCATGTGCAATGACGGAGTATCGCCCTGCCGAACGTGCCACGGCAGCGGAATGGTCAACGATTATGTCTGCCCCGACTGCGATGGACTTGGCATCGAGGTCTGTATGTTTTGTGCGGGAACGGGATGGAGCGACCATCACGACATACCCGCCGAGATTCGTCCTGATGCGATTCTCCGGCGGATTAAACACGTCAAAAAAGACCTCGCAATACTGGATAAGGTCAGCGAAGCCGACATGCTGGCGTCGGCTGAAAAACTCGATCCACATCAGAAGCGAGAATTGGCGTCCCGCCTGATACGTCTCCAGGCAAGACTGACCCGAATGGCCGGCGTCGAAGTCGGAAACGACACCGAACACGTCGCCCCCTTCAGCGCAGCCGCAGCACGAATCAAGCGATTCCTCGAAGCGTTACGATTGCAACATCCACAGGATGAGGAAAATCAGTAGGCCCCCAGTTCCTTTGCCAGTTCGACGATCCTTCGGAAATTCTCCAGGCTCACGCTCGACGGAACCGAGTGATCCGAGGAAAAGATGTATCCGCCGCCTTGCTTGACCACCGGCAGGATCTTTCGCATCTCCTGTTCGATCGCGTCAATGTCGTCCCACAGCAAGATATTGTTCCCGCCGTAGAGAAGAAGGTCGTCGCCGTACTGTTTCTTGATGGCGACCGGGTCCATCCCGGCCTTGACTTCCAGGGGATTCAACCCCTCGATGCCGATCTCAATGAATTCGGGAATAAACGGGTTCACATCCCCGCACGAGTGAAGGTACGTATGGACCCCTTTTGCACGGGCCCATTCCACGGCCCGCTTGTGAACGGGCTTCAGTAATTCTCGATACGTTTCGACGGAAAAGAACTGATTGTGCTTGTATCCGAGGTCGTCGGCCCACGCCACCACGTCAAACTCGAAACCCGCATCCCAGATCATGTCCATCAGTGCGATGCTGACGTCCAGGAAATGATTGAACATATCGACGCACCACTCCGGTTTCTCGATAAGCGCTATCAGCAGCCTTTCAGTGCCGACCGCCCAGGAGTGCGCCGCGTCGAATCCGAACCACAACTCCCCTAGAATCCAGTAGCCTTGCTCGCGCCACGTCTTGTAGTTTGCCTTCAGGTAATCCCAGTCGATCCTGTCGGCTGTAGGCGTCATGCGGCGTTTGGCTTCCTGCCATTTGTCGGGGTCGGTTATCGTGAAATCGAGGAACCCCGGCGTCGAAGCGCCATGCTTGAAGTCCTTCATCGTCGCGCCCCACCTGGTGGTGTGGATTCTGTATTCTTCGGTTTCCTCCAGAACCTTCTCTTCGTAGCGGGGGCTGGTGTCCGGGAAGATGTGGGCCATGTGGTCCACGCCGAAGTATTCCACCCAGTCGGCATCTTCGGGCATACCCTCGCGCTTCCAGCGTTCGATGGTGCTATCCCAGGGCATGTCGATAATCGGCACGCGGTCAGCCTCGCGGTGCTCGAACATCCTCTTGAAACGCTCGTGCGATGTCATCTCTGCCATTGATGTAACTCCTTAAAACAAGCCACAAAGAGTACAAAGAACACAAAAAAATAAAAGAGATAAAAAAGTTTTTCCTTTGTGATCTTTGTGCTCTTTGTGGTTATCAATCCACTCGCATCAGCCCCTGCGCGACAGCGTATTCGCGGAGACGGGCGATTTCGGGCCGCGACGGCAGGGCCTGAAGTTCCGGAAACTCATCGGCCCGGTAGCACGGGTGGTACTGGCCCATAACGTTTATCCCGCATCCCGGGGCAGTCTCTGCAACGATGTCTATTACCTTTTCGCTCTCCGCCAGGTCGGCCGGTAAAACCAAATGCCGCACCAACACGCCCCGTACCGCCAAGCCCCGCTCATCAAGGGTTAGCGGACCTACCTGGCGATACATCTCGACCAGTGCTGCCTTGGCGACCTGCGGATAGTCCGCCACACCGGAATACTTCCGCCCCGCCGCAGCCAAGGCGTACTTGAAATCGGGCATGTAAATGTCAATATGCCCTTCCAAAAGACTTAGCATCTCCACCGACTCATACCCGCCGCAGTTATAGACGATTGGGACGATCAAACCCTCCCGGCGTGCGATGATAATCGCCTCCAGCACCTGCGGAGCCACGTGCGTCGGCGTAACGAAGTTAATATTGTCGCACCCGCGACGCTGAAGGGCCGACATCAGCGAGACCAACTCGTCGGCGTCGGCCTCGATTCCGCCATTACGGTGCGAGATGTCGAAATTCTGACAGAAGACGCAATCGAGATTGCATCGCTGGAAGAAGATAGTTCCGCTTCCGCCGGAGCCGACCAGTACCGGTTCTTCGCCGAAATGCGGCCCAGCCGAGGCGACGTGCGGGGCAGCGCCGATGCGGCAGAATCCCACTTCGCCGCCCTGCCCCTTGGGGGCCAGCCGGTCCACGCCGCATCGACGCGGACACACCCGGCAGGGACTCAACATCGAACGGGCGCGTTTCAACATCTCGTCTTGCATATGACCAGTAAAAAAGGAGCCGGTAGCCAGTGGTCGGAAAAAAGAACCCATCCACTGACTACCGGCTACTACTTCGTATGTTTGCGAAAGTCGTCGTGGACGTTCTTTCGGAAGGTCTGGTCGGTGAAATACTTGTATCCCACCTGCGCCATCGCTTCGGATGCCCTAAGCATCTGCTTGAGTCCGTAGGCGCTTCCGGCCGCTTTGCGGAACGCGACGGAATGGCACGCAATCTCTCTCCTGGCAATCCCAAAGTATACGTGAGCACCCGGAACAGCCTGGGAGACATCGCCGAAGTCAGACGAGCCTCGCCCGGGACGATCGGGGATAACGGGATTCAGTCCCAACGCCCCAGCCGATTCGATAAACGCCTCGTTGAGAAGTTTATTAGGCCGGCGCGCCTTGTATGACATCAATGCGGGACTCATTTGGACTTTCGTATCGGTCATCAGAGCGGCGCCCTTTGCGATGTCACCGAAACGTTCAATCATATCGGCCAATACGTCGTCATCGGGCGACCTGATGAAGAACCGGCAGGAGGCATGGTCGGGGATAACATTGGGGACTACCCCTCCTTCGGCAACGATGCCGTGGATGCGACTTGATTCCGGCAGTTGCTGACGCCAGACGCTGACGCCGTGAAACAGCAGCATGATGGCGTCGAGCGCGTTTTTAGCCTTCTCCGGAGCCGCAGCCGCATGCGCTGAAACACCTTCGTAAGTAACGTCGATCCTCTGAATCGCGGTGCATCCGGTGTCCGGAGTCGTCCTGAATGACGGGTGAGCCATCATCGCTGCGTCAACCCCCTTCATTGCGCCGTTTTTCAGCATTACGACCTTCCCGCCCTTCGATTCTTCAGCCGGCGTGCCCATCACAACAACCGTTCCGGCGATCTTTTCCCGCTTCATCACATCACGGAGCGCAACGCCCGCGCCAATTGCAGCCGCACATATAAGGTTATGCCCGCAGGCGTGACCGATCTCCGGCAGGGCGTCGTACTCGGCCATAAGGCAGAACACAGGCCTGCCCCCGCCGACGACGGCATTGTACGCCGTCGAAAGACCCGCAAACGGCGTCTTCACCTTGAAGCCCCATTTTTTGAGCAATTGCACCTGCCAGGCGCACGCCTTCTTTTCCTCGAAACCCAGTTCGGGATTGCGGTGTATCTTCATCGCCAGCGATTCCAGTTGCCCGGCGTGTTTTGCGATAGTCTTTTTGATTTCAATTTTTGTCGCCATTATGGTTACCCTTTTTGTCCACGTTTTTAAAACTTTTCGTAAGATACGATTTCGTCCATACCTTTGCGGTCATGGTATTTCGGCTCGCCGGCGGGATAGCCAAGCGTCATTACCTCGATGACCGTTGCCTCAGCGGGGATGCCAAGAAGTTCGTGTATCTGGTCCTGGTCGAACGATCCTATCCAGCACGTTCCCAGCCCCTCATCCACCGCTGCCAGAGCGATGTGCTCCATCGCAATACCCAGATCCACCGGATCGCTGGGAACGCCGCAAGCCATTGTGCGGTCAGGCGCAAGCCCGACACCGGCAATTACCACAGCCGCTTCGCCGACGAACGCCTGATCGTGACAAGCGCCGACCAATTTCCCGCGTATCCCGGCCTCGCGGACAATGACGAATTTCCACGGCTGGCGGTTATTCGCCGACGGCGCTTGGCGCACTGCCTCAAAAATCCGGTCCAACTTCTCCTGCTCGACAGGCTTGTCCTGATAGGCCCGCACGCTGTAACGCTTCTTGATGGCTTCATACAGTTCCATGATGATTGTTCCTTTTACGAGTTACGAGTTACCAATTACGAATTACAATTATTTTTACAGTGGATAAACTTTTCTGTCGGTAAAGTCAATACTACTATGGATGAAGTGATGGACGACCGGCGAAACCTGGCTGACAGTTTAATGTCCCGTGCGGCTGGGGGCGACCGCGACGCCTTCGGACAGTTGACTGAACTGGTCGGGCTGGCGGTGTATCGGTTCTGCCTGGCGCATCTGCCGCCGCCGATGCGCGACGTAGCCGACGACGCCCGGCAGGAGTGTTTTCTGCGGGCGTGGAAGAACAGAAGGCGTTTTCGCAGCGGCGGAAACGCTGTCGGCTGGCTGATGGGAATCGCAATAAACGTTGTGCGTGAGCGTCGGCGGAAGTTTCGACCCGCCCTGTCGCTGGACGATTTTGACCCGCCCGAAAAGGTCATCGCCGGGCCTGATGAGCGGCTGAAAGCATTGACCGAAGCCGTCGAGATATTACCGCCCCGCCAGCGGGAGGCAGTCGCCTGTCGATTCTTACGCGGCATGAGCGTAGCCGAAACCGCGGCAGTTATGGGATGTGCCGAAGGGACAGTCAAAGCCGCCGTTTTCAAGGCAATAGCGAATCTTCAGGAAATGATGAAGCGACCAGAATGATAAATGATAAAAAATATAAGGGTGCCATGCTTTCGCCCGTAACGAAGTGAAGGGCGTAAGCATGTCTGCTTCGCACATGCCTACCCGCTCCGCTTCGCTCTGCGTGAAGGCATGGCACCCTGGTTTCACGGAATGTCATAAATGATGAAGCGAAAAGAACCATGAATCGGCAACGAGAACAATTCGACTCGAACCTGGCCGAAGCGCTGTCCTCCGGTGATGTCGTTGCGGCATTGGATGAACTGTCGCGTCGTTACGCCGACGACGCCCAGACCTGCGAACGTATCCGCGAATCGCGGCAACTGGTGAGCGACCTGATAAGCATGGGCGAACGATTGGCTGATGAACCTGCCCCTGCAATACCGAAACTGTACCTTCGGGCCTGGCGGATTCGTCCAAGGTGGATTGCCGTCCCAGCCGCCGCCGTGGCTGCAGCTGTGATATTGGCGATGGTCCTGTCCGACCCGACCGTACAGATAAAGCCGAAGGACAATCAACAACAGGTAGTTGTCGTCGAACCGGTCGAATCCGTCTGGTTGGCTGCGATAAGTGGAGCAGCCGATTTCACCATCCCTGCAATGAACAACCCGCCCTGCCCGTCGCTGGAAATGCCGGCAATCACCACACCGACGGTCTGCGGTTTTAGTAATACAGAGTTCTCGATACCCGCATTTACCTGGCCTGAAATAGCCCAAAGGAGTACGAACAATGAAACGTAACGCAAAGTTGGCAGTATTGGTGTGTCTGATGGTTACAGCCACGGTGCTGGTCGGATATGCCGTCGCACAGGAGCGAGGACCGCATCACAGCGACTCCAAATGGTTGCCGCCGGGAAGTCCACACAAACCCGAACCCGGGCAGATACTCGAAATCAAGAAGATTTCCGAGTTCACCGGCGCGATGGGACACCTCACAAGGATGTGTTTCGACAGCGAAACCATCGGCGTCATGGCCGTCGGGGCGCTGAAGGACGACATCCGCAGAAAAGATGAAGCGATTATCAAGGACCTCGAAGAACAGTTGGCCAAGGTCAAAACCCAAGGCCTGCGAAACGCCATCCGCCTGACGCTCAAGGACATCTACAAACGCCAGGGCGAAAACGAAAAGGTCATCGCCCACATCAAGGCCCTCATCGCCGAAAACGACAAGGCGCTGCGGACGGAAAAGAAAAAATAGTCGCTCTTCCGTCAGTAAATCGCGTATTCAGCCCACGGAAAATTTCCGTGGGCTGTTTTTTTGGTTTCGGCTCCGTATCTTTGTAGAAGATTGATCGAGATGCTGATAGAATGATACTGGAATGAAATTAGGTCTTTCACAACATTTTCGACTTGAGCAGCAGATGAAACTGTCGCCCCGGCTTATCCAGGCGATGGAGATTCTTCAGCTGCCTATGCTTGCGCTCACCGAGCGGATCGACGAAGAGTTGTCTTCCAATCCCTGTCTGGAAGTGCAGGAAGTTCCCGACGACGCCGTCTCCGACGACCGCCAACAGGACAAAAGCCCCGATCGTGGCGAAGAAACGCTGGTGGTAAATTCCGAGGGCGACAACAAAGCCGATTTCGAGAGGCTGGCGGATTTCGGCGATGCGTACGCCGAAGTCCTGGACTGGATGGACCGTCCCGGCCGCCGGCGGGGTTCCGGGGCTGGAGAGAGCGACGTCAAAATGATGGCGCTGGCAAATACGCCGGCACCGGAGCAGAGCCTGGGCGAATACCTCATCCACCAGTGGACATTCGTAGAAGCGCCCGAAGAAATCAAGGCAGCCGGGCAGGTAATCATCTCCAATGTGGATGACGACGGATACCTTCGCATATCGCTTGATGAACTTACCGAGCAGAGCGACGACAACCATGCGCTCCAGGCCGCACTCGCCATGGTCCAGAAACTGGACCCTCCGGGAGTCGCTGCCCACGATCTGCGAGAATGCCTCCTTATCCAGTTGGACGCCGAAGCCAGGGCGGGACACGACGTAGCGCTGCCACGTCTCCTGGCCGATGAATTCCTGCGCGAAATCGAACTGAACCACATCCCGCAGATTGCCAAACGCACGGGGCATTCCGTCCAGGAAATCAAAGA
>DAOVLV010000179.1 GCA_030631085.1 Planctomycetales bacterium
GAAAGGCCGCTCCGCGCGTTGAGGATGTGAACCTCCCAAGCGAACTGGATGAGACTGTCCGCCTGTTGCGGTTTCAGTTTCGTCAGCGGGAAATCCGCGTGAAAATTGGTTTGACCACTCTGCCGACGATTCGAATGGACCGTAACCGTTGTCGGCAATTGTTGTTGAACTTATTGTTGAATGCAGCAGAGGCTTCACCGCGAGGTCTAACCATCCGCGTCGTCGCCAAGACCAATGCCGATAACGTAATCCTGCGGATTAGCGACAGCGGGCCTGGATTTCCGAAAGAGGTACTGGAAGGCCACGCCGAGGAGTTTTTCTCCACGAAGACGACCGGCGCGGGGCTGGGACTGTCAATCTGCCGACGGATAGTGGATGAAGCCGGCGGACGATTGAAACTGTACAATAGCGGTGACGGTGCAGTGGCAGAGATAGTATTGCCGGTGGGAGAAAAAAAGTTCGACACAGAGACGCAGAGGGACAGAGATTAAAAACAGCAAAGAAATGAAAATCATTTTTTCTCTGTGTCTCTGTGCCTCTGTGGCGAATATTTTTTACGAGAACAATGGTTCCGAATAAACCTCACATTCTGATAATCGACGACGAGCCGAGCATTTGCTGGGCTTTGGCGGAACTGGCTAAGTCGATGGGCTTCGAGGCGCAGACCGCCTCCGATGCCGCTGACGGTATGAGCAAACTCACCGACGGGTCGGCTGATGTGGTTGTACTGGACATTCAACTTCCCGGTTTCAGCGGCCTGGATGTCCTGCCCGCCATAAAGGCTGATTATCCCGACGTTCCGGTGGTGGTTATCACCGCCTTCGGTACGATGGAGACGGCCATTACCGCCGTTCAGCGAGGCGCGTTTGAGTATCTGCTCAAGCCGGTGGATATGGGAGTGCTCAAGACCGTCCTTTCGGCGGCTGTTGAGCATCGCCGTCGCAGCGCCGAACTGTCAGCCGTTGCCGCCGAACCGGTCAGCGATTCGGCAATGGTCGGGCGATGCCGGGCGATGCAGGAGATTTTTAAACAGGCGGCGATAGTATCGGCTACCGACATGCCGGTGCTCATTCAGGGCGAGACGGGCACGGGCAAGGAATTGCTTGCTCGCGCGATTCACCGATATTCAGGCAGATCGTCGGGTCCTTTCGTCGCGGTCAATTGCTCGCTCTTATCGGGCGAGTTGGTTGGAAGCGAACTTTTCGGGCATGAGAAGGGCGCTTTTACCGGCGCTGACCGGGCCAGGCCCGGAAAGGTCGCCTCTGCCGACGGAGGGACGCTCCTGCTGGACGAGGTCGGCGACTTACCGGCGGAAGCCCAGGCGCGGCTACTGCGGTTTCTGGATGACGGCGAGTTTTATCGCGTCGGTTCGTCCCAGCCAGGGTGTGCGGACGTGCGGATATTGGCTGCGACCAATCGACCGCTCCGGTCGGCTGCGCTGTCGGGGATGTTTCGTCGGGACCTGTTCTTCAGGATTTCCGGCGTTCTGCTCGAACTTCCCCCGTTGAACCGGCGGGGCGACGACATTGACCTGTTGATAGATCATTTCCTCACCGGCTGCGGCGCTGCCGGTATAACGGACCCGACCAGAAAGATATTGAACGCCTACACTTTCCCCGGAAACGTTCGTGAATTGCGCAACATTATTACTGCCGCTGCCGCCATGGCTTCGGGAAGCCCCATCGCGCCTGAACACCTGCATGAGGAAATTTTACACCCGACCATACCGGAAAGCGGCGCCTCGCTTGATAAATTGGCTCAAGGCCTTCTGAACGAAGTCCTCACCGCCGGCGTAGAAAAGGGGTACGAGGAACTGATGTCCCGATGGGAGCGACCAATACTGTCGGCTGCGATGGAGCGATTTTCCGGAAACCAGGCAAAAATTGCCGACGCATTGAAGATGCACCGCTCCACATTGCGGAAGAAACTGCGAGAGTACGGATTTATTGGAGAAGAAAGTAGCAGGTAGGCTGGGACGGAGCGAAGCGGAGTCCCACCTTTTTTCGAGATTAAAAGGTGGGACTCCGCTTCGCTCCGTCCCAGCCTACCGGCTTTGTGAACTGTTGCGCCTAATGCGACGATAAGTATTCTGTAGCATCGCGGTTGAAAGGTGTAATATCAGTGTGTAGAATGTTAATCGGGGCTGAAAGGTTCGGCGGGTAATGGTTCCCGCTGCTGATAACAGGCCTTGTAAAAAATCACTGACTCATGAGGGAGTAAGCGTAGATGTTTGAACGATTCACGGATCGCGCCCGCAAAGTAATGGCCTTGGCTAACCAGGAAGCCCAGAGGTTCAGCCATGAGTATATCGGTACTGAGCACGTTCTCCTGGGCCTGGTCAAGGAAGGCACCGGTGTCGGCGCGAATGTCCTCAAGAACATCGGCGTTGACCTGCACAAGGTCCGCATGGAAGTCGAACGCCTGGTCAAATCCGGGCCTGAACTGGTAACGATGGGAAAGTTGCCCCAGACCCCACGCGCCAAGAAGGTCATCGAGTACGCCATCGAAGAGGCTCGCAGCCTCAATCATAACTACGTCGGTACCGAGCATATTCTGCTGGGGCTTCTGCGCGAGCACGAAGGCGTAGCGGCACAGGTATTGATGAACATGGGCCTGAAACTCGAAGAAGTGCGCGACGAGGTTCTCAACCTGCTCGGAGCCGGTATGGAGACCGCCGGTCCGCCGGTAGGAGCGCCGGCTGGCGGCGGAAGAGAAGATCGCAGGAGCAAGGGCAGGAGCAAGACGCCGGCGCTGGACAGTTTCGGACGCGACCTGACCGAACTCGCCCGCAAAGATCAACTGGACCCGGTCATCGGACGCACCAACGAGATCGAGCGAGTCATACAGATTCTCTGCCGACGGACAAAGAACAATCCCGTCCTGCTGGGCGAAGCCGGTGTGGGAAAAACGGCTATCGTTGAAGGTCTGGCGCGGAAGATCGTCGCCAACGACATTCCCGAAATCCTTCACGACCGCCGGATCGTCGCGCTCGACCTTGCGATGATGGTGGCCGGTACGAAATACAGGGGACAATTTGAAGAGCGAATCAAGGCCGTTATGAACGAGGTCCGCCGCGCTAAAAATATCATCCTGTTCGTCGATGAGATGCACACGCTCGTCGGAGCCGGGGGCGCCGAAGGCGCAATAGATGCAGCCAATGTGCTGAAACCCGCACTCAGCCGAGGCGAAATCCAGTGCATCGGCGCAACGACACTGGACGAATACCGCAAATATATCGAAAAAGACAGCGCTCTGGAGCGACGGTTCCAGACGATTGTCGTCGATCCGCCGACGCGGGATGAAACGATGGAGATTCTCAAGGGTCTGCGAGGAAGATACGAGGACCATCACCACGTGCGGATTACCGATGAGGCGCTGGAAAAGGCGGTCGAACTTTCCGCAAGGTACATCACCGGGCGGGTCCAGCCGGACAAGGCCATCGACGTCATGGACGAATCCGGCGCGCGCATGAGACTTAAGACCATGACCAAGCCGCCGGACCTCGCCGGAATGGAAAAGCAAATCGAGCAACTCGTTTCAGAGAAGGATGAAGCCGTCAAGAACGCCGATTACGAACGAGCAGCCGAGGTGCGGGACAGGATCGAACAATTGCACCTTGCCAAAGACAACCTCACCAACGAGTGGCGCGAACGGGCGAACGAATGCGAAAGGGTGGTGGACGGCGAAGTCATCGCCGAAGTCGTCTCAACAATGACCGGCGTACCGCTTCGCCGCCTGGAATCCGAAGAGGCTAAGCGACTATTGAAACTCGAAGACGAACTGCACAAGCGGGTCGTCAGCCAGCACGAAGCCATCGTCGCAGTCGCCAAGGCGATTCGCAGAGCACGGTCAGGACTCAAAGACCCGCGACGACCGATGGGTTCTTTTGTTTTCGTCGGGCCTTCAGGTGTCGGGAAAACCCTGCTGAGCAAAGCATTGGCCGAATTCATGTTCGGCGACGAAGACGCGCTTATCCAGATGGACATGAGCGAGTACATGGAAAAGCACAACGTCTCACGCCTGATCGGCGCGCCTCCGGGATACGTCGGATACGAAGAGGGCGGGCAACTGACCGAGCAAATCCGACGCAGGCCATACGCAGTCGTCCTGCTGGATGAAATCGAAAAGGCGCACCCCGACGTATTCAACATGCTGCTTCAGATAATGGAGGAAGGTCGCCTGACGGATTCCTTTGGCCGGCGGGTGGATTTCAAAAATACCATATTGATTATGACCTCGAATATCGGGGCAGAACTGATAAAGAACAAGGGCGGTTTCGGATTCGGAAAGCGCGACGAGGAAGCGTCATACGAAAAGATGAAGGAAATGCTCTCCAAGGAAGTCGAGCGGCACTTCAGGCCTGAATTCCTCAACCGCCTCGACGAGGTGATTGTCTTCAAGTCGCTGGTGCGTGAAGACCTTGTAACGATCGTCGATTTTGAACTTCGGAAGGTGCGAGATCGCCTTATCGAGCATGGTCTGGAACTGGAACTGACGGCAGAAGCCAACGAATTCCTCATCGACAAGGGATATAGCCTGGACTTCGGCGCTCGCCCGCTGCGACGCGCCATCGAGCATCATATCGAAGACGTGCTCAGCGAAGATATCCTCCGTGGCACCTACAAGGGTAACAGCAAGGTCATCGTATCGGTCAAGGCCGACGGCGACGACGACGAAAAACACCTTTACTTCGAGGGCGTCCGCAAAGAAGAACCAAAACCTGAACCGGCGGAAGTTACCGAAAGCACGTAACGATAATATTCGAGATGAACATACATGCCTCGCTAAAGCGAGCACGCCAACGGAATCGTCATTGAACGCATCCAATCTTTTGGCGTGCTCGCTTTAGCGAGGCATGTATTGTTTCCCGGTGTAAATGTGTTAACATAAGTTTCGATAATTCGTCGCTTTTTTCGGGAACATTGTGATTGAAAGATCGTCTAAAGTCGTAGCGGGTACCGAAGCAGGCCTATTTGAAGATGCCGCCTTGCTGGAACAGTACCGCAAAGGCGACCTCGCCTCCTTCGGCCTGCTGGTGAAAAAGTATCGGGACCGTCTCTACAATTCGCTTCTGAGATTTTGTGGAAATAAAGACGATGCCGAGGAACTTTCTCAGGAGACGTTCGTCAAAGCAATAGAAGGAATGAC
>DAOVLV010000294.1 GCA_030631085.1 Planctomycetales bacterium
ACCACTATCGGTTCGCGCAGGCGTTTTTTCGACGAACAGGCCGTCAAAAGGATACGGCTAATCCGCGAACTCAACGACAGCGGGTACACACTTCGCGAAATCCGCACGACCTGGCTACGGAAGCGGTGAACCGACTCCGAAAAACTCGCCGGAAAAATTGGGCACATGCCCTGTTCGAGAATCCTTATCCTGCGCTTGACATGCCCGCCTTTGCTCTCTACTATCATCATATAATTAGATACGGTTTTTTCAGAACTCCACCGAAAAGGAAGATTCATTATGACCAGACGCACCGTAGTCGTCCTGTTTATGGTGTTTTTTACCATTGTCCTCTGGTCCGAACCGGTTCGCGGCGCCGACGTTCCGAGCCTTGAAGACCTCAATAAGTTGCCAATCGCCGGTCACCTGACACGGGTCGCCCGAGGAAAAATTGAAACTTATGTCGGGCACTGGGTTGAGCAGTTAAAAAAGGCTGATAAGATTCCGGATGTAGTCAAGGCCAGAAAAGCCATTACCGACGGATATAACGCCCATAACAAACAAGCATGGCAGGTTGCGTACGCCGAGATTTCGTCCGGGAAGGTTCCCGTCCTGTTCGGACTTGCAGATCAGGTCAAGCAGATACAGGCAGCCATGGCCGTTGCGACGATGCATCAGTACACGATCCAGCCCGCCCTCGAGAAAATGGCGAGGCACAAAAACCCAGCCGTCAGGTACTGGGCAGTGCGTGGATACCGTCCATCAGTAAGGAAGATGCTGCTCTATCCCGAACGCGCGAAGAAGATGCTGGCGACGCTGGAGCGGCTCGGACTCAAAGAGTCAGGGCCGATCCTGTCGGTCGTCCTGCGAACGCTGAATATCCACACCGCGGAAGGAAAAAAGGCAGTTATCCATCTGAGGCCGATTCTGGATAAGGTCTGGGCCGCGCGACTCAAAGACCTCCGCGCCGGAAAGGACGGCATAATCGACGCCTATCGAAATGCCATTATCTTCTTCGACCCCGCCGACAAGGAAGACAAGAAAATAGTCCTGCAAATGCTGATCGATACGCTGGAATCCGCTTCAAAAGGTTTCGATAAGGCGGCGAGCAGTAAGAGTAAAAAGTCGGACCAGCAATCCTGGGTGAGCCTGTTGAGTAACCTGGAAAACAAACTGGCTGAACTTACGCAGACTTCCGAATCGCCCATTCAGGACATTCTTTCCGACCCGAAGAAGTCGATTGAGCAAAAGGCGGATGAAGTCTCTCTCATGGCGGTCAGCGAATACTGGAAACCGTTACTCGCGAAACTCGGCGTCAAACCCAGGCCTCTGCCCGCAACCACAACAAAACCGGTTAAAACTACAACGACAACGCCTCTCGGGACATAAAACGCAGACTTAGCCTCGCCGGTTACAAAACTATTGCGGACACTCTTATGAAGTGGTTCTACATAATCTCACTCGGTGTTGTCGCAGCCTTGGTGGCATCGCCGATGTTCTTTCTCGAGGCAGCGGACAAAGACAAATATAAAGGCAAGATCGTTCGTTATGATACGTATGGTTCGGCTGTGCGGTCGGTCGATCCCGCTACCTGCGGCGACACAACCTCCTCCGGATTTCAGGGCAACATTTACGAAGGTCTGTACACCTATCACTTCCTCAAACGTCCCGCCCAGGACTCGGTTATCCCACAATTGGCGGCAGACATGCCGGAAGTGTCCAGGGATGGTCTGACCTATACCATCAAGCTCAAAAAGGGCGTCAAATACTCCCGCAATCCATGCTTCGGCCTCGATAAAAACGGTAAACCCAAAACTCGGACCGTAAAGGCCGATGATTTCGTCCTGTCCTTCAAGCGCATCGCTGACTATCACGTCAACACAGGTCTGGCATGGGCGTTCGCCACACGCATCAAAGGCTTGAATGAATACCGCAAAAAGACCAAGAAGTGTAAGATGGGTGATTTCTCGCGTTACGATCTTGAGGTCGAAGGCGTCAAGGCTATCGACGACCTGACGCTGGAATTCAAACTGACCGAACCGTTCCCGCAGTTCAGGTTCGTACTGGCGATGCATGTCTATGCCCCGATCCCGCGAGAAGCGGTCGAGTACTGGCTTGAGACTGAAGATGACGGCAAGGGTGGGCGCAGGCCGATCCCCGAAGATAAGCGAACCACCGAATTCCGCGAAGCAGAGCAGGTCGTCGGTACAGGCCCTTATATCCTCACCGAGTGGGTCCGCAAGTCGCTGATCGTGCTGGAGCGGAATCCGGATTTCCGCGACGATTTCTATCCGACCGAAGGCGCGCCCGGCGACAAAGAAGCCGGACTGCTGGTAGATGCCGGCAAGAAGGTTCCCTTTATCGACGTTTTGCACTCTGATTTCGTATCACAGAGTTCCTCAGCCTGGATGCTGTTCCTGACCAGGCAGCGTGACGCTACGGCCATCCCCAAGGACGTCTTTGAAACCGTTATCAATCCCGACAAGGACCTCGAAAAGAAGTGGCGGGAAAAAAGAATCTATTTCAAAAGTTACTGGTCCCCGGCAGTGTACTGGATCGCTTTCAACATGGAAGACGAGGTTGTCGGCGCCAGCAAATCGCTCCGCCAGGCGTTATGCCTGTCCTTTGACGTGGAGAGTTACCTGAAGGTCTTTTTCAATAAGCGAGGCCGGCGGGCAGTGAACATACTACCGAATTCATTCAAAGGATGGAAAGAGGCCGGTCCGGGACCTTACTACAAATTCGACCTCAAACTCGCCAAAAAGAAGATCGCCGAAGCGAAGAAGGAACTGGCTGCCAAAGGCCTGCTGAAAAACGGAAAAATTCCGCAACTGACGCTCGACTTTGCCGGTACAGATTCCGAAACGTCCAATCGCGCAGAGTTCTGCCGACAGCAGTTCGCAAAGATCGGCGTGCGGATGAAAACCAATCTGAACGATTGGCCCAAACTCCAGGAAAAAGTCCATAACAAACAGTGCCAGATGTACACTATGGGATGGCACGCCGATTACCCCGATGCCGAAAACTTCCTCCAACTGTTCTATTCGCCCAACATCGAAAAGCAGACAAATAACTCCAACTATTCAAACGAAGAATTCGACACGCTTTACGAAAAGGCCCGTGTGATGGCGGATTCACCGGAGCGGACCCGCTTGTATGTAAAAATGATCAACATAATCAGCGAAGATTGCCCGATGCTGATGCTGACCGAACCACAAAGTTATGTGCTGATCTATGACTGGGTAAAAAACTTCAAGCCTCACCCCGTCGGTTACGGCTACGCCAAGTACCGTCGGATAGACGTCGCCCTGCGTCACAAACTCGGAGGCAAGGAGAAATAACGCTCTTATGGGTTCTTTTATCATTCGACGACTGGTGCAGGCTGTCTTCACGATCCTCGGCGTGATGCTGCTGACGTTTGTGCTCTTTCGCCTGGTCGCCGGCGACGTAACGGCCCAATTCGTCAACCCAAAACTCGGTAAGGAACAACGCGTCGCGTGGCTTAGGAAAAACCACCTCGACCTTCCGATTGTACTGAACTTCCAGCGACACCTCGTAATTACAGACAAAAGCAAAGGTAAGGGAAAATTCTCTGTCCGGGACGCAAAGGGTTCCAAAGCCGTTTCGGCAATGGTGCTCGAAGAACAGACCGA
>DAOVLV010000051.1 GCA_030631085.1 Planctomycetales bacterium
GGAACATGCGGCAGATCAACCGTCACGATGTTACGCGCATCGGCGGCAAGCATCGCATCCTTATCCACCTGCGAAAGAATATCATACGGCGGGGAAATCAACCTGCCGATGTCGCCGTCAGCGACATTGTAACGCCAACCTTGAAAGGGTTTTATTTCCATGGGGACAGATTAAACCACAAAGAACACAAAGAACAAAAAAAATTAGAAATTATTTTTTTCTTTGTGTCCTTTGTGGTTCGCCTTTTTTACTTCAACGTTTCTTCCAGCGCCAGGACGGCGAAGCAGGTCGCCAATACCGGATTGCCTTCCATCCAGCGCGGCGAGTCCTTGTTGACCCATGAGCCGTCCTCGTTCTGCTGAACGGCCAGCACGTCAATTAACTCTTCCCGCCAGTTATGCTTTACGCCGCCGGAGTCGGGTATTTCGTCCTGACCCCAGGCGTGGAGGGCCTTGGCGAAAACGTGGTAGTAATAAAACAACCCCTGTTTGGACTGGGCCTCCGGCATATTGGGGTTCGAGTCGAGACGCCAGTATTTTCTTATCCATTCATACGCAGCCTGGACTCGCGGATCGTTACGAGCGACGTCGGCGTAAAGCATGCTCTTGAAGCCGATGTATGTCATCGAGCCGTAGGACCGCAGGCCTCGCCTGCCCGCCTTGGCTTTGGACTCGCCGACGAATTGGCCGTCCTTGCGATTGACGGCGTAGATGAACCCGCCGTCGTCTGTTCCGCTAACGACGAATACCTGTCCCTCCGTCCCTTCGGTGCGGTTCTGAAGGCGGGTTACGAACGCCAGCGCCCTTTGCATTGCCGGGTCGTCTGCCGGAACGCCGGCTTCGTGCAGCGCATCCATCCACATCCCGACATTGCTCAGGTCGGGGCGATTCTTGTCTTTTCCGCTCTCGTCCTTTCCGCCGTAACTTACGCCGCCGACGTAAGGATGCGTCTCGTCAACTTCCTGGCCGGTCGGCGTCTTTGAGCCGGGGACAATCTGCTGTCCTCGGAGGAATTTCACCGCATTGGAAAGTATGGTCTTGTGGGCAGGATTCTTCGCCGTCGCGAGGGCCATTACCGCGACGGAGGTGATGTAGTTCTTGTTTCCCTGGCCTGGGACATAGAAACCGCCGTCGGACTGGCGGAATCTCATCAGGCACTTGAAGCCATCTGACACAATGGGTGATTCGTTGTCGTATTCGGGATGTTGAAGCATCGCCTTGATCGCCATCGCCGTCATAGCAGGATGCGACCGGCCCGGCGAGCCCCACCCGCCGTCGGAATTGCGCTGCTCCAGCAGGAATCCGATACCCGCATTAATACCTTTCTGAGCCTTCGCCAGATAATCGGCGTCAATAGCGTCATTGGCTGACGAGGGGAGCGTCGTCGGCAGTGTGATTTCCGCCGGTTTGGTCGTCGGCTGTTTGTCTTCATCCTCCGATCGGCTGCAACCGGCCAGAGCGACTAACAACGCAGAAGCAACAACCACACTCTTGATAAGCACATTTTTCATACACTTACTCCTGTTTATCCGTCTATCGGTGGGCAACATCCGTGCCAGACAAACAATATCACTTTTCAGGTATGATAACTACGTCCGGGTAAGCGTAAAGGGGGCAACTCGTGTCCGCCGCGAACAATAGTTGTTCATGGCGAGTGTGCCGCGGTCGCGACGTTTTTTTATGTTAATTCCGCTATCAACGGTTTTTGCTTTTGATGCTGACGCACCCCAATAACTGAAAACCCCAGGATGTTTCCATCTTCGTCCACGCGCTCCATAACTGCGTCGTTATCAGTCTGGCGCATGAATCCGGGTTTCTCGGAAAAGAGAACTTCCAGATAATCGGCTTGGCCGTCATACCACACTTTTATAGGCCGGGCCATAACAGGTCTCCTTGCTTAACCGTGTCCGTCAAGTATGCCGTAATTATGAAAGCATCATCGTCCGTATATTTTACCACAACACACAACCATTTATCACCAACAATAGTTCCATAATAATATCGGTAACAAAGGGCAACACTTGCATCCGTCCGGGATTGAATGACCTTCTCCGGTTCTCGCAGCGTAG
The DNA here is from genome assembly GCA_030631085.1 of Planctomycetales bacterium. Taxonomy (GTDB): domain Bacteria; phylum Planctomycetota; class Phycisphaerae; order SM23-33; family SM23-33; genus JAUWNJ01. Next base: position 2,069 of record DAOVLV010000051.1, read on the forward strand.
CCTCCACTGCTAATCCCATTTCAGCCATCTCAGGATGCGCCAAAATATGTTTTAACCGCTCCTCGGTAAGACGGACAGCACGCTCACTGTAATCCGGTAGAATTTTCACAGGGATATACCTTACGCTTCCGCCGACCCTTATACAATCGCAAACCCATCATATCGTGCGCCGTTACTGCTGCATTCACCGTTGTCGTGAGAGGATAAAGAAGGTCAATGCCGCAAGTTGCAGAACGCCGGCGGTTGTCATCGCCACATGCCAGATAAGGTTGCTTTCACCGGAATTCATCACGTCGGGGATATAAATCAATCCCCATACCAAGGCGATGATGGCGAATATCTGGAAGATAGCGCCGAGCAGGCGTGCTGCGGAAAATTCCGCCCCGTTACCGAGAGTCCTGGCCTGCTTGAGATGACGGAGAATTTCGTGAAGGGTCTGCGAATCGGTCATGCTGTCAATGGGCGTCTGGGCCGACGAAGGAAGCCTTGCAGCGCCGACGGAAACAGCGGGGCTTTCAGCCACTTTTCCCACCGCTGCAGCCAATCCGCTCTCACGAAGAATAACCCGTGCGGCATCGACGAGGTTGCGAACGGTGAAATCGGCCTGAACATCCTCATCCTGCTCGGAGGCCCCGTCGCCCTTATGGCGAACACGAATGGTCCGGCAGCCCGCTCGCTGACCGGCTTCGATGTCGCGCGGCGAATCGCCCACCATCCAACTTTCCGACATCTCTATCTGTAAATCCTTCGACGCCTTCAGCAGCATACCCGGAGACGGCTTGCAATCCGCCGATACGCGAGTGTACTGCTCGACAGTCCCTTCAGGGTGATACGGACAGTAATAGATAGCGTCAAGTTCGACGCCACGCTGCGACAGTTGACGGCGCATCTCGTCGTGAATCTGCTCCAGCCCGTCTTCAGTCAACAGCCCCCGGGCAATGGCGGACTGGTTTGTAACGACAACGAGTTTGAATCCCACCTGGGCCAGGGACCGCAACGCCAGTTCAACGCCGGGTAAGAGTTTGACGGCATCCGGGTCGGTCATGTAGCCGGGGTCCTCGATAATCGTCCGGTCGCGGTCGAGAAAGACACACTTGTCAGCCATGATATTTACCCCTTAAACATTCTGGCACCACAGGGTTATACAAAGTGTTCGTCGATCACTTCGCAGATTATATGATACGCCAGTTGGTGCATCTGCTGAATCTGGTCGCTCCACTCGCCCGGCGCGGTGAAGCAAACGTCGGCAAGTTCGGCGAGTTCGCCGCCGTTGCCGCCTGTCATTGCGACGACTTTCATCCCTCGCTGCTTCGCCGAGTTCGCCGCTGATATGATATTAGGGCTTTTACCCGACGTTGACAACACCCATAAAACGTCGCCTTTATCTCCCAATGCCTCAATTTGGCGCGAAAAGACCTGCTCGAAACCAAAATCGTTCGCCAAGGCCGTCAGTGCACTGGTGTCGGTGGTCAAAGCCACACAGGGCAGAGGCTTTCGACCTTCGCGGCGGAAACGCCCGACCAGTTCGGCTGCGATGTGCTGAGCGTCGGCAGCCGACCCGCCGTTTCCGCAGACATACACACGACGACCGGCATCGAACGCCTCAATCAGTACCTCGGCAATCAGTCCAATCGTCGGCGCATCAATCCGGCCGACAGCCGCGACCATTTCGCCGATCATCTCATCGATTTTACCGTTATCCTTCATCTTTCGTATTCACAATCCGGTTGATTATTTCCGTAGTGCTCGCGCCTTTGACCATATCGAGCGTCAGGACCTTCCCGCCGTAGGATTCGACGATTTCTGCTCCGACGACTACCGGCGTCGTTCCGCCCTTGGCGAGGATGTCCGGCTTGAGCATCTCAAGAAGCGGTTCGGGCGTATCTTCCTCGAAAATAGTTACATAATCGACACATTCCAACGCGCCGAGCATCTCCGCCCGTTCATCTGCCCCGATAACAGGCCTGTCAGGCCCCTTAAGCCGGCGGACACTATCGTCGGAATTTATCGCTACGATCAGGCAGGAACCAAGTTCCCGCGCCTGGCGGAGGTAGCGGACGTGCCCGGCGTGCAGCAGGTCGAAGCATCCGTTGGTAAAGACGATCGTCTCGCCGCTGCGGCGTCGGCGGGCAACTTCGCGGGCGAGGCGTTTTCGGCTGACAACTTTCCCGCCGCGCAGGCCGACCATTCGGCGAAGTTCGTCGAGCACTTCGTCGGCGGTAATCGGAACGACGCCGAAGCGTTCGACTTCCAATCCGCCGGCTATGTTCGCCAGGGCCACTGCGTCGTCGGCTTCGCACCCGCCGGCCAGCGCGACTGCAAGCATTGCAAGGACGGCGTCGCCCGCCCCGGCTACGTCATAGACCGCACGCGGACGAGTTGGGATAGTTACGCCTTCACCGCCGGACCTCGCCAGGTACGCGCCATCCTTGTCCAGTGTAATCATAACGGCCTGGGCGTCGGTCGTCTGGATTATCTGCCTTGCCGCCCGCTCCAGCGAATCGGTATCGGTGATTTCGACGCCGCTGGCGAGGGCGGCTTCGTATCGGTTCGGCGTCAACAGCGTCGCGCCGCGATAACGCCGGTAGTCGCCGATGCGGGCGGGATCGACAATTACCGGTAGCCCCGCCGACCGGGCGTCGGCTATTAACTGCGGCATGGTCGAGTCGCTGAAAATTCCCTTATCGTAATCCTCCATCGCCACAGCCTGGCAGTCAGCCATCGCCGACCGCAACGACGCGCGAAGCGTCGCGGATACGGATTTCGGCAGCGGGTCGGAGGATTCTTCGTCCATGCGGAGAATCTGCTGGCGATGACGGTGCTGGGCCAGGCCGATCAGCCGCTGCTTGAGCGTCGTAGGTCTGCCCCGAAGTCGTGTCAGCGAGGCGGTTTCCGCCCCAGCCACCGACAACATGCTCATCAGTTCCTCGCCGGTTTTGTCCTGCCCGATCACGCCAATACAACTGACCTTCCCACCAAGCGCAAGGATATTCATAGCCACGCTTCCCGACCCACCGGGACGAGACTCACGACCCAAAACGCGAAAGACGGGAACCGGCGCTTCGGGGCTGATCCGCTCTGTGTCGCCGCTGACGTAACGGTCCAGCATGTAATCGCCCACCAGCGCGATCTTCGGATGGGAAAAACCTTCGACGATCTCTATCAAATGGTGCATGTCAGGATTCTATACCCGCTGCGTCAGAGTTGCAACGCTGTGGCGGAACAGGTTTGGAGTATTTTCTCCACAAGCGTCCGTTCGCCATCGGTTATCCGCATTTCGACAACGAGTCGCCAGACGGGTCTTGCCGGCGAAAACTCCGCTAACTTGACATAATCCTTTTCGGTGGTGATGAGCACCTCCGCTTCGGCGCTTGCGCTCGAAATCCGCTCAATCGCCGCAGAATCGTAAGCGACATGATCGCCAAAGGAAACTTTTTCGGCAATTCGAGCGCCGATGTCGGTCAATGTCGCAAAAAAGGCGTCTGGATTACCCAGGCCTGCAAATGCGCATACCTTCCGCCCTATCAAGGCGTCGGGTGGCAACTCGTCCCCATTCTCGTCGATAATTTTGACGGGTTTGTGAATGGCGGTGTGGATTGATGCGTTCGGCGCGAAACGGACAAGCCGATTACGAAGGTTGTCCAATTCTTCCGTCGATACGGCGTCGCTGCGTGTGATGACGATTGCGTCGGCATCGGAAAGCACCGAGGGCGGTTCTCTCAATCGTCCGATGGGGAGACACGCCCCGCCGCCGAAGGGTCTGGTCGCGTCAATGAGGACAATATCCAAATCCCGCCGCAGACGCAGATGCTGAAAGCCGTCGTCCATTACCAGCACGTCCGCCCCGCCGGTAATTGCTTTCTGCGCGCCGGCAACGCGATCAGGATTGATAATTACAGGTACGCCGGTCGATTGCTTGAGCAGTTCTGCCTCGTCGCTCTTACCGCCGATGGCCTTGTATCCGCGAGTGAGAATCGCCGGTTTCCGTCCCGCTCCCTTCAGCCGTTCGACCACCCACGCGACCATCGGCGTCTTACCCGTCCCCCCGACGGTGATATTGCCCGCGCAGATTACCGGCACATCGACGGGACAACTTTTCCTTATCCCGCACCGATACGCCCAGCGACGCAGGCGCATCAGTCCAGCATAAGGTGACGCCAGTATCTTTCCCGCAACGTAATTCATCGCGGATATAGTAACCGTTTTCATGCGCAGGAAAAAGCCCACGGCGAAAGTGAGCTTCAAGATTCGCCTGATTGCCGCTGGAATCTGCGGATTATCATGCCGGTCGCAGGTTTCATGCCGGATCGTTCATAGAATGGTTGAAGGTCCCTGTCGCAGAGCAGGACAACCTCGTAGAGATCGGAGAACCTCTCCAAAACTCGCCGGACAAGTTTGGAACCGATGCTCCGGCCCTGATATGCCGGAAGCACTTCCAGAAGAGAGATGTAGGCGGACAAAACCCCATCCGTCAGCGCAGTAATAAAGCCGATAACCCTGTCGGTCTCGCTGTCAATGGCCAGCGCCACGTAATCGCTGCCCCGGAGGATTTTGAGCATTGTCTTTGGAGACGGCGGGCTGGGCCATCCGCCGCCGAAGCCGTGGAGATGGTCTTCCGTGATTCCCGAAAGTGAATCTGTATATTCAATCATTATGGAAAACGCTCTAGTAGTCCGTCACGCCTCATAATTTGACTTCGGTTTGTGTTTTCGACACAGAGATACCAAAAATACCAGAGATTCGGAGAAGAAAGAATACATTTTTTATCTCCATTCCTCTGCATCTCTGTGTCGCAATACCTTTGTCGCAATCCTGGAACCAACAAATTCAGGCTTGACAGACCACTAGAGCGGCTTTCTGGCTTCGTCGAACAGGGCGAGCATGTTCTCCAGCGGTACGTCGGCTTGGATGGTAATGCCCGGCTCGAGGATGTACCCGCCTCCGGCGCCCATCCTGTCCTTGAGTCTCCTGACCTCGTCGCGGATTTGCTGCAGCGTGCCGCTCGGCAGCAGGTCCTGCGTCCCCAACCCGCCGCAAAGCGTCAGGTCCCGCCCGAAGTCCTGCTTGATCCGGTAGATGTCCATCGCCTCCGGTTGGATCGGGTTGAGGATGTCCACCCCGACTTCTATCATGTCGGGGATGATCGGGGTGATGTTGCCGCAACTGTGGTGGAAGGTGTAACGGTTGTGCTTCCTGGCCAGTCCGTAAATCTCGGCCAGCAGCGGTTTAATAAGCCTTCGCCAGTCCTGCGGCGAGATGATCATCGCCTTCTGCGTGCCGTAGTCGTCGCTCAGCGCGACGCCGTCAAATTCAAACCGCTCGAAGAGTATCTCCATCGTCGCCAGGAGGTAATCCGCTATGCCCCGCAGCAGTTCTTCGACGAAACGCCGGTTCAATGCCACGTCCAGGAGGATGTTCTCCATGCCGCGAATGAACGTAGCCCGCTCCCAGAGGTCGCCGACCCAGATAATGGTGAAGTGTTCCTTGTTGGCCCGGCACCACGGGCCGAGGTGCTCGAAATGGTATTCGGCCGCGGGGTCGGGGAAGATGTAGTTGGACAGGTCCGCCTCGGCAAGCGCCGGGCCAACGGGAGAGCCGAGGTCAATGTCGCTGTTTGCCCAGACCACACCGAACTCGTCGCTGGTCGTCCGTCCGTATTCGGCAGGGGAGGCATAGAGAGGCCTGATACTATTGCACCCCGACATTCGAATCGGAAAGCCCAGTGCCTCTTCAACATCGTCAGTTCCGTAGTGTTTCTGTAAGGCCGCTGTCGCCGGCGGGGAGAGCGTAGCGTTATAGGGAACGGCATCGGTCTGCTTGTGGGCAACAGTCTCCTTTATCCAGTCCCGGTCTCTGCACATCTTGCCTGCTTAGCCTCCTGCTCAACACAAGAAGAACAAGTATTGGCAACAGTACTGTACTCTATCGCATCCTGCATCAGAACACCCGTGGGCCTCCTCCGCAAGGGAGTGCACCAAAAAAGTGGCACTAGTCCCTGGTCCTGCCGTAGGCATCCCGCTGAAGGCGTCCCTTCGGGACTACGGGACTATCTTCTCGATAATCGCGTCGGCCATTTGGCTGGTGCCGACGGCGGAGGGGTCGTCGCGGTTGGGTTTCATGTCATATGTTACGGATTTACCTTCGGCGATAACGGCTGCGACGGCTGCCTCGAGGTTGTCGCCGGCTGCCCGCTCGCCGAGGTGCCGGAGCATCAGGACGCCCGAAAGTATCAATGCCGTTGGATTGACCTTGTTGAGGCCCTTGTATTTGGGGGCCGAGCCGTGTGTGGCTTCGAATACGGCTCCGTTGTCGCCGATGTTCGCGCCCGGAGCCACGCCAAGCCCGCCGGCAAGACCGGCGCAGAGGTCCGAAACAATATCGCCGTAGAGATTCGGCAGGACGATTACGTCGTAAAGTTCGGGCTTCTGAACCAGTTGCATGCACATATTATCGACCAGCCTCTCTTCGTATTCGACGTCTGTGTAATCCCTGGCGACCTGTTCAGCCACTTCCTTAAACAGGCCGTCGGAGAATTTCATAATGTTGGCCTTGTGGACAGCCGTAACTTTTTTCCTGCCGTTGGCGCGTGCGTAATCGAAGGCGAAGCGGACGATCCGATCGGAATTTTCAACGCTGATTGGCTTGATGGACACGCCGGTGGTGGCTGGGCCGGTTTTAATTTTCTTGTCTGTCGATAGGCGATTGATCGCTTCGATAACCTCTGCCGTTGCGGGCAGGCCCTTCTCGAACTCCACGCCGGCGTAGAGGTCTTCGGTGTTCTCGCGGACGACGACGAGGTCGATGTTGTCGTACTTACTGCGGACGCCGGGGTAGGACTTGCAGGGGCGGAGGCAGGCGTACAGGTCGAGCGTCTGCCGCAGCAGGACGTTGACCGACCGGAAGCCCTTGCCGATTGGCGTTGTAACGGGGGCCTTGAGTGTCGCGTCGGTGTTGCGGACGGACTCGA
>DAOVLV010000073.1 GCA_030631085.1 Planctomycetales bacterium
ATACCAAAGTAGAAATGTCCGCTTTCCTGACAATAAAAAGGAGAGCGGATGAAATAGGGGAAGGGCCGCCATTAGGGACGCTAACCTATTTCCCCAAGGCCGTTGCAAAATAACATAAGGGACGATTGTTACCCCGAGCAGTTCCTTTTTGAACCATGTCTTTTATTCATCCGATTCGCGGTTATGATACGAATATAGTGTAATAGTGTTCTGCCACATGAGGTACGATGGAACTGCTTTGCGGAAAATGCGGGAATACGCTGAATGTTGTCTGGGAACAGTCCGGCCAGGACATCCGGTGCCCGCATTGCGGAAACACTATCCACATACCGGTAATGGACGATTCGGCTCCGACCCACGACGAGGACGACTCCGACGCTCCGGCGGATGATGAATTTCTCACAAAGGCAAGGCTGCTGCTTCAGCGGAAACTTCTGGTCATCTGCGGCTCGTGCGGCGAGCGGTTGACGGTCGAGCAGAGGCTGGCGGGTAAGGTGCTTCGCTGTCCCGCATGTGGCGGGCAGATTCATATCCCACACCAGGCCGATGAGGATGACCTCCCCGACATCTCGACACGCATGGACGTTCTGGACATAACCGAGAAACCAGAGCCTTCGCCGATAGAATCGGATGCGTACCTGTCGGCGGAATCCGACGAAGATCGAGGCTGGGGCAGATGGCCCATTGCAATTGTCCTGATTGTGATGACCGGATTGGCAGGAATAGCCATCGGATACATCCTGCGCGGGCAAGGCGGTGATACCCCCGACGAGAAACCACCAACAAGCACCGCCCCAGCCAGGCCTGAACCGGCTCCGACTACAAAGCCGACGGTTACGATACCTCCTGTCGTCGCAACGACCGTGCCTGTAACTCCGAAGCCGAAGCCAAAGGCGGTATTGAAGGTCCGGCAGGCGAAGACGGCGATTCTGGCCGACGGGGTAGTTCCCGCGCCTCTCGGCAGGATGTTCCTGTACGTAAAGGTCGATGTCATCGCCGGCGAGGACGCCTAGTCGATTAATGTTACGGGCGGGGACGTAGTGTTGGAGAGCGATGCCGGTAAAATCGCGCCGCTAGGCCTGGCTGCGACCGGTTCAATTGTGCCGATGGTTGCTCGTGGCGGGATGATTGTTGTGAAACCGTTGGCTGGGAGAATCGAAACCTTTGTCTTTGTCGTGCCGGAGGATTTAGCGGGTGGGACGTTGAAAATCGCCGGTATCGGCAAGGCCCGATTGCCCGCGCTACCCGCCGTCGCCATGCCCGACCCGTCAGAAATAGTCGGCGAGTATGTCGAAGCCGGTCGGTATCTTCGCCTGGCCTTCGAGAATCCGATAATGGAGTCTCTGCGGACGGGGGGTGTTCACGGGCTTGTTATCAGGAAACAAGGCCGGCGTTTGGCAATCGCGTTTCTGACGACGGATATGCGGGGCATGGCACATTCAGCAAAGGCTGGGACATATGCCGCTATACTCACCGATGGAAAAACCCGCCTGCGATGCAATCTCCGCCTGATCGATTCGGGCAAACGACTCATTCTCTACCTGTCGGAAAAACCCTATCATCAGATTGTCTATAAGAAGGAATGATGGGTACGGAAATGATGCGAAACACCCAAGCCGACATGCGGGGAAATTGCGCGTAATTTTTCCAAGTAAAATAGCCGATAAAATCAGTCGCAGGCGGATTTTTCTCTGCGCCGCCTGTATAACCTTATAAATAAAGGATGAGGACACCTTGATGAAGCCGCTGCGGACGTTCAGGATTGAGCCGTCGCTGCCTGATGAACTGTCAGGTCTGCTTGACCTTGCTTACAACCTTCGCTGGGCGTGGCGTGGCGAGGTGCGCGAGGTTTTCCGCAGGCTTGATGCGGAATTGTGGGAAACGACCGGGCACAACCCGGTGGCGATGTTGGGGCAGGTGGATCAGTCCAAGCTGGAGAAGGTTGCCAATGACGCCGGGTTTATGACGCAGTTCCGGCGAGAGCACGACGAGTTGCAGGAATACCTCGCCAGAAAAGGATGGTGGTGCAAGCAATACGGTAAGAGCGAGACGCCGCAAATGGCGTATTTCTGCGCCGAGTTCGGGTTGACCGAGTGTATCCCCATCTACTCCGGCGGCTTGGGGGTTCTTGCGGGCGACCACCTCAAGAGCGCATCGGAATTGTGTCTCCCGCTGGTTGGCGTCGGACTGCTCTATCAGCAGGGTTATTTCCGCCAGAGGCTCAATGCCGACGGATGGCAACTGGAATCCTATCTTCATAACGACTTCCACAATATGCCGGTCCAGCCTGTAGTCATAGACGATAAACCGGTAACGACGGAGGTGAACTTTCCGGGTCGCCGGGTGAAAATCCAGGTATGGGTTGTGCGTGTAGGGCGTATAAATCTGTATCTGCTGGACACCAACGTTCCGGAGAATTCGCCCGAAGACCGTCGGATTACCAACCAGTTATACGGCGGCGACCAGGAAACGCGCATACGCCAGGAAATAATCCTGGGTATCGGGGGCGTACGGGCGCTGAGGGCGCTGGGAATCGAGCCGAGGGTCTTTCACACGAACGAAGGACATTCCGCCTTCCTGAGCCTGGAGCGGATTCGCAACCTGATGGTAGAAAACGGCGTCTCATTCGATACCGCTCGCGAGGCGGTGTCGGCTTCGAACGTATTCACGACGCATACACCGGTACCGGCAGGTAACGACGCATTCGAGCCGGAGATTATTGAACGATACTTCGGACAATACCGAGAGCAGTTGGGACTTTCGCACGGGCAATTCCTCTCGCTGGGACGACAGGGCGACGGAAACGGCGACGAACCGATGAGCCTGACCGTACTGGCGATGAAACTGAGCAGTAACAGGAACGCCGTCAGCGAACTCCACGGCGAGGTCAGTCGAAAACTCTGGTCCGGTATCTGGCCCGGTCTTCCGGTCGATGAGGTTCCGATTACGCATTTCACCAACGGCGTTCATACGCGGAGTTGGATAAGTTACAGCCTCACAGGGCTTTACGACCGGTATCTTGGTCCGGTCTGGAAGGAGCGTCCTGCCGACGAGAGCATATGGAATGCGGTGGAGCAGATTCCCGATACGGAATTGTGGCGGACGCATGAACGTCGGCGCGAAAGGCTCGTGTCGTTCGCGCGACGGCGCATGCGCGAGCAATTGTCCCGAAGCGGAGCCGGTGCATCGACCCTGGCGACAGCGGACGAAGCGCTCGATTCGGAAACACTGACCATCGGTTTTGCGCGACGTTTCGCCACGTACAAACGGGCAAGCCTTATCCTCCAGGACATCGAGCGGCTGGACCATCTGCTCAACAATACGAAAATGCCCGTCCAGATTATCTTCGCCGGAAAAGCGCACCCGAAGGACAATCCCGGAAAGGAACTGATCCGCCAGATAGTGCACATCACCCGCAGACCTGAATTTCGGCGAAAGATCGTCTTCCTCGAAAACTACGATATGAATCTCGCCCGTTACCTTGTGCAGGGAGTGGACGTCTGGCTGAACACGCCGCTGCGACCGATGGAGGCTTCGGGAACGAGCGGAATGAAAGTTGCCGCCAACGGCGGGCTGAACGTCTCCGTACTCGACGGGTGGTGGAGTGAAGGTTACAGCCCCGACGTGGGGTGGGCAATCGGTTCGGGCGAAAAATACCAGGACCTCGATTATCAGAACGCCGTCGAAAGCCGGACGCTCTACGACCTGCTGGAAAAGGAGGTCGTACCGTTGTTCTATAAACGTGGTTCCGACGGCCTGCCGAGGGGATGGATCGCAAAAATGAAGGCGACGATGCGAAAACTTACGCCGTTCTTCAACTCAAATCGCCTGGTGCGCGATTATGCCGAAAATTTCTACCTCCCGGCAATCGAACGATGGGATCACCTGGTAACTGAAGACCTCACCGAAGCGAAAAACCTCTCGCAGTGGAAGCAGTGGCTGGTGGAAAAATTCGCCCAGGTGCGGGTCGAGAATGTACGGGACAACATCAACGGCGTCTCGCACGTAGGACAACCGGTTAAAGTTGAAGCCACCATCATGCTGGGAGAAATCCGCCCGGAGAACATTTCCGTACAATTATATCATGGCCAATTGGACCCGGACGGACAATTCAAGCAGGGTTCGACGGCGGAAATGACGCCGCAGGGACTCTGCGACGCCGAAGGCAGAGTAAGTTATACCGCAGAGGTTCCATCCGGACGGACAGGCCTGGCAGGGTACACCGTGCGAATCCTTCCAAGGCACAACGCCATGCCCGACCCCAGGGAAATGGGACTCATAAAATGGGCGTAAAGAATTAGCAGGGATGCAGGGGATACACGGGATAAGAATTTAGATAAAGAAAAAAAAGGAAAAAGTTTTTATCCCCTGTATCCCCTGCATCCCTGCTAATTTTTTGAAAAAAGTTTGACTTTACATGGTCGGGGGATATGCTTGGGATGTCGGATGCGAATTGCTCCGGCAGCAGGCTATGTTGACAAACACCACTACGAATTCGTGACGACCAGGCCGGACAAGTCGAGACCGGTCAGGCATGTGTCCGTGTATTCGGCCTTTGGCGCCTTCAGCGGCAAAGATGCCTCCATATCGGTGATTAACTCCCGGAGCATATGTAAGCAAACCACGCTATGATAATAGTTAAATTACCAGACGACAGTAGTATGGAATACGACGAAGCGACGCCGTTGCGAGTGGCGGCGGACATCTCGCCGCGTCTTGCCGACGCTGCGGTCGCTGCCGAGGTGGACGGATCAGTCGTTGACCTGAACACCGAACTGACCAACGGCGAGCATACCGTCAAAATCCTCACCAGCCGCGACGAACAGGCGCTGGAAATCCTTCGACACACCACTGCTCATATTCTCGCCCAGGCCGTTCGCAGACTCTACGGCGAAAAAGTTCAGTACACCATAGGCCCGGCATTGACCGACGACTTCCAGTACGGATTCTACTACGACTTCGACCTGCCAGAACCCATAAGCGCGGAAGACTTACCCAAAATCGAAGCGGAGATGAAGAAAATCATCGGCGAGAATATCCCTATAATCCGAAGCGAATTGCCGATTGACCAGGCAAGGGCGCGTTTTGCTGAAGCGGGTCAGGATTACAAGGCCGAGATGATCGACGACCTCGCCCGCGATGAAGGCGTCTCATCCGTCAGCCTTTACGAACAGGGCGATTTCCTGGACATGTGCCGAGGCCCACACCTGCCGAGCACCGGAAAGGCGGCAAAAGCCTTCAAGTTGCTGACCACAGCAGGGGCATACTGGCGGGGCGATGAGAACAACAAGATGCTCACCCGCATTTACGGTACCGCCTTTTTCGACAAGAAAGCCCTCGCCGCCCACCTGGAACGCATCGAAGAGGCGAAAAAACGCGACCATCGCGTCCTCGGCAAACAACTGGGCCTGTTTATCATTTCCGATGCCGTCGGGCCTGGGCTGCCGTTGTGGATGCCGAAGGGAACCATTTTACGGATGGAACTTGAAGGATGGCTGCGGAGCGAACTGCTCAAGCGGGGATACCAATCCGTTATCACTCCGCACATCGGAAAGGTGGACCTTTACCGCACCAGCGGGCATTACCCGTACTACGAGCACGGGCTTTTCCCAGCCATGGAGGTGGACGAAAACCAGTCCTACCTGCTCAAACCGATGAACTGCCCGCATCACGTACAGATTTACAAGGCCGATCATCGCAGTTACCGCGACCTTCCGATGAGACTTTCGGAGTTTGGGACTGTCTATCGCCTTGAGCAATCGGGCGAACTGAACGGACTGATCCGCGTCCGCGGATTCACGCAGGACGACGCCCATATCTTCTGCACGCCGGAACAACTTGAAGCGGAAATCGAATCCTGCGTCGAACTGACCAAACTCGTCCTGGAGACGCTGAGGCTTGACAATTACCGCGTAAGAATAGGCCTGCGAGACCCGGACAGCGAAAAATACATCGGCAAGAGCGAGAACTGGGACATGGCGGAGGAAAACATCCGCAACGTCGTCGGGAAAGTCGGCATGGATTACACCGAAGAACCCGGTGAAGCGGCCTTCTATGGGCCTAAGATAGACTTCGTGGTCAAAGATTGCATCGGCAGGGAGTGGCAACTCGGTACGATCCAGGTGGATTACAATCTTCCCGAACGGTTCGATTTGGAGTATATAGGCGCTGACAACACCGCGCACAGGCCTGTGATGGTTCACCGTGCACCGCTCGGCTCGCCGGAGCGGTTTATCGGTATTCTTATCGAGCATTTTGCCGGCGCGTTTCCGTTGTGGCTTGCGCCGGTACAGGTGGCGGTTCTGCCGGTAAGCGAAAAGTTCAACGAGTACGCCGCAAAAGTCCTATCCGCCGGTAGGGCGGTTGGTCTGCGAATGGAGTCGGACGAGTCGGCCGATAAAATCGGCGCGAAGATACGCCGGGCGGCGACACAAAAAATTCCGTATATCTTCGTGGTCGGGCAGCGTGAAGTCGAAGCCGACACGGTTTCCGTCCGCAAGCGCGGAGCCGGCGAAGTCGGCGCTATTGCACTGACAGAAGTAATTGATAAACTTAAAGCCGAAAGAGATTCAAAAGGCGCAGAAGAAGCGTTTACTGAAGAAAGTAATTCGTAATTGGTCAAAAAATACCTGATACCCAATTACGAGTTACGAATTACGAATTACGAACATTTAGGAGATCGGTACCATCGCTAAGGAACTTCGTCGTAACGAGCGTATTCGCGTTTCGTCGGTTCGCCTGATAGACGCCCAGGGCGAACAGGCGGGAGTCGTCGATACCAGGGAAGCCATTGAAATGGCGCGTCAGGTCGATCTGGACCTTGTGGAGGTCGCTCCGCAGTCCGATCCGCCCGTCTGCCGGATAATGGATTACGGTAAGTACAAGTACGACCTGAAAAAGAAGCAGCACAACGCCAAAGCGCGCAGCCACGAGGTGGAGATGAAGGAGGTCCGCATCAAGACGCCTAAGATCGGGCGGCATGATCTGGACATCAAAATTAACCGCGCACGCGAGTTTCTCCGGCGCGGCGACCGGGTGCAGTTCACCTTACGTTTCCGCGGACGGGAAATGGCCCACCAGGACCTCGGACGGGAAATACTAAATTCCATCAAGGCTGCCCTCGAAGAGGTCGCCAAGGTCGAACGGGACTTCCGCATGGAAGGACGCCGGCTCACAATGGTACTGGCTTCGACGATTGACAAGCGTCAGGTCGAACAAAACCGCAAAAAGGCTTCCGTCAAGGCCGATACGCCGCCGCCCGTCGAGGCCGATACGCCACCGCCCCCCGCTGCAGTAGAAGCGGAATAATCCCAGGCGATATAATACCACCGGCGCATCAAGTTTGTGCGCCGGGTATAAGTATTCCGGTTTTCATTTTACACCCTTGCCTTTGCGTACATTCCGGGCGTTTCCTGGTTTCAAGCGGAACCTTACAGGATGCGCCCCCAATCCTTCGGATGGAATTTACCCTCCAAGGTTACGGGGTCAAAGGTTTTTATTGCTCAAAAACGCTTGAAAAAGAAGTTCGACGGTGATATATGAAGTAACTGAACGTCGGGCGCGCGTAGCTCAATTGGATAGAGCATCGGTCTACGGAACCGAAGGTTACAGGTTCGAGTCCTGTCGCGCGTGTTAGTAATTACAAGGGTTTATGTTCACTCCTTGGCTCACTGCGATCATTTTGTTGGTGCAATTTTTGGTACATTTGAAAGCGGAATCGATCAACAAGAT